>JAPLFQ010000007.1 GCA_026390595.1 Ignavibacteriales bacterium | reverse complement strand
CACGAGAGGCCGCCCTGGAAGCAATAATGATCTACAACACCAAGCGTCCACACTTGAGTCTGGCCATGATGACGCCAGAGATGAAATATGCTGCATGAACACTTAACCAACTCTGTCAACTTCTGGCCGGACGACACAAGTAGAAGAGTTTCGTCACCCTGAGCGCAGTCCTGAGCACTGTCCTGAGCTTGTCGAAGGGCGACTCCCAGGCCTCAACAGGCCGGAGTCGAAGGACGCAGTCGAAGGGTGTCGCTTGAATTGAAACCAGCGCGATCTTGAGCATTCCCTCAACCATACTAACCGACATTCTCCAACGGATTGCCTCAACCAAAAGACGTCAGCACTCGGTTGAAGCGCGATCAGGAATAATGCTGTTCGCGACGCTTGCACTCCTCGCTACTGCTGCGGTAACGTTGCTGGAACTGGGGTTCAGGCTGGATCGAACTGGCCGCACGATCGTTTTCATTCTCCTGGCCGCATTCACTGCTGCAACCGCCGCCTGGTTCGCTGTGCGGCCGCTGCTTCGCAGACTCGGTGTTCTCCGGTCCGAAGATAACTTTGTACTCGCGAAACGTATCGGCGCTCATTTTCCCAGAATTCACGACCGCCTGCTCAATATCCTGCAACTGGAACAGGAAATCTCGTCGGGCCGATCGCTCTATTCTCCCGAGCTTGTCGATGCTTCATTCCAGGACCTTGCCGGTGAAATCCGCGACCTTGATTTCACTGATTCCGTTGATGCTTCTCCTGTCAAACGCGCCGCGAAGCTTCTTGGCGTCGCACTTGCCGGATCGTTTCTGCTCGCTGTGGCGTCGCCCGGGCAGTTCTACAATTCCCTGGTTCGCATTACTCACTTTGGCACGGACTTCTCTTCGCCGGCCGATTATACGTTCGAGATCTCTCCCGGCAACTCTGAGGTCGTCAAGGGTCAGGCAGTTCAAATCGCCGTTCGAGTACAATCGGTTTCTCCCGTCTCTGCGGGACGCAAGCCTCAATCGCTGAGTTTGTATTGGCGCTCCGAGGGGGCCCAGAATTTCGAGAACTCCGATCTTCGCATCGATTCAACCGGGACTTATAGAACATCGTTCCAGAGCGTCCGCGGCTCCACAGAATACTATGCGATGGTCTCCGGGACAGAAAGCCCCCATTATCGTTTGTCCGTCGTCGATCGTCCGGTCTTCAGATCATTCCAGGTTCGACTTGAGTATCCGGCGTATGCGAAGCTCCCGCCAAAAGTGCAGGAAGAATTCATAGGAGATGTTGCAGCACTTGCGGGGACAAACATCAAAGTCATGGGAGTTGCGAGCAAGAATCTCCGCGAAGGGAGAATTGTCTTCGGTGCCGGGCCGGCGGTTCCCCTCGTCACGGAGAACCAAAAGTTTTCCGCATCATTCAGACTCGCGGCTGAGACGAACTATCACATCGAAGTAACCGATCTCGAGAGCCTTGCGAACAGCGATCCGGTTCACTACCAGCTCAAGATCATCCCCGATGAACCGCCTTCGATCGCAGTTCTTGTTCCCGGACGCAATATCGATCTCGCCGGCGACAAATCCCTGCGGCTCCTGATGCAGGCGGAGGACGATTTCGGCCTTTCGGCCATTCGCATCGGCTACAAGCTGACGCATTCCCGCTACGAACAACCTTGGGATGCCTATAAGTTCACATCTATCCCACTTCCCGCTGGTACTCCCGGCGAACTCGAGCTCCCCTATTCGTGGGACCTTTCTCCCCTAAGGCTGGCGCCTGAGGATGTGGTGGAGTATTTCGCCGAGGCATTTGACAACGATGCTGTTCGCGGTCCGAAGAGCGGGCGGAGTCAAATGTATCTACTTCGTCTCCCGTCAGTGGAAGAAGTATTCGCCGAGCTCGACAAGGGGCATGAGACCTCATTGGATGACCTCAAGCAAACACTTCAGGATGCGAAGCAACTCAAGGACAAAGTCGAGTCGATTAACCAGGATATCAAGAAGAACAAGGAGATGGACTGGCAACAAAAGAAGAAACTGGAGGAAATGTCGAAGAAGTACCAGGAGGTTCAGAAAAAGCTCGATGACGTGCAGAAGCGTCTCGACGACATGGTCCAGAAAATGGACCAGCAGCAGGTGCTTTCCAAAGAGACGATGGAGAAGTATATGGAGCTTCAGCAGATGTTCCAGCAGATGAACTCCGCCGAACTCCAGCAAGCGTTGAAGCAGATGCAACAATCGATGCAGAATCAGAACAAGGACCAGATTCAGCAGGCAATGCAGAAGCTTACGTTTTCCGAGGACCGGTTCCGTCAAAGCATCGAACGGACGATCGAATTGTTGAAACGGATCCAAATTGAACAGAAGGTGGATGAAGCCCGCAAACGTGCGCAGGAACTCGAACAATCTCAGGCCGATCTGAACAACCAGACCAAGTCAGCAGGCGCCGATCAACAGAGCCGGCAGGATCTTTCGAAAAAACAAAAAGACCTTGCTCAGAAGCAGCAACAGCTCGAACAGGTCACCGAAGATGTTCAGAAGCGCATGGAAGAGTTCTTTGCCGAGATGCCCGCCGACCGGATGCAAAAGTTGAATCAGCGTTCCAAGCAATCGCAGCTGCAGGGGAAAATGAACAAGGCTGGACAACAGCTCGAGTCCGGACAAAGTCAGGAAGCACAGTCGGAGCAGCAGGAGATTTCGGAACAGCTGCAGGAGCAATCAAAGCAGCTCCAATCCATCCAGCAAGAGATGATACAGAAGCAGACACAGGCCACACTCAACGCCCTTCGGCGCGCATCGAACGACATGCTGGAGCTCTCGAAACGCGAGGAGAAGCTGAAACAGGAAGCAGTCACCGCCCCGCTCAATTCTCCCCAACTGCGCGAGAATGCACAGCAGCAGATGGGTGTCATGCAGGATATGGGAAATGTGATTCGGGGGCTGAGTGAGCTCTCCAAGAAGTCCTTCGCCTTTACACCCGAGATGGGCAAATCGATCGGCGAGGCTATGGGGCACATGCAGGGCTCTCTGAATGCGCTTGAGGGGCGCAACGGTTTCGGCGCTTCGCAGGAACAAGGAGCGGCGATGACATCGTTGAACAAGACTGCGATGCAGATTCAGGGTGCCATGCAAAACTTGATGCAGGGAAGCGGCCAGGGGATGGGGGGACTGATGCAGCAGCTTCAGATGATGTCGGGACAACAGCAATCGATCAATGCACAAACACAGTCAATGCAACAGGCAGCAGAGGCCGCCCGTCTTGCCGTGGAGCAGGAGGCTGTCCGGAAGTCACTCGAGCAACTGAACAAGGAAGCCCAGTCAACCGGCGAGCAGAAGAAAATGCTGGGGGATCTCGAAAAGATTGCGGACGATATGAAAGAAGTGGTTCACAATCTTGAACAGAACAACGTCAATCGCGAGACGATCCAGAAACAGGAACGCATTCTTTCGCGTCTGCTCGATGCGTCAAAGTCCATGCGTGAACGGGATTATGAAAAGAAGCGAAAAGCCCAGACCGGGACGGAGATCGCACGCCGCAGTCCCGGGGACATCGACCCCTCTGCCCTTGAGGGGAAGAACAAGCTGCTCGATGATTTGCTCAAATCACTCGAGCACGGCTACTCGAAGGACTATCAGGAATTGATCCGCAAGTACTTCGACGAGCTGCAGAAGATCGAAGTCCAGAAAAAGTAACCCTTCTTCAAACCGCGATCCCCTCTCCTCCCAGGAGAGCCTGCCTGCCGGCAGGCAGGGGTACGGGTGAGGTTGATGAACCTCCATCAAGTTGCCTCAACACAGAACACCATGCCTCAACACCTCCCCAAATACACATCCACCTTAATTCCCTTCGCTCGCAAACTCCGTCGCGATATGACCAAGGCAGAAATGAAGATCTGGTCGCTACTCCGCAACAACAGACTCGGTGTGAAATTCAGAAGGCAAGTCCCTTATGGCCCGTACATTCTGGACTTCTATTGTGTTAAGGCAAAACTAGTGATCGAGCTCGATGGCAGTCAACACTACACACCCGAAGGAAGAGGTCGAGATGCCAAACGAGATGCGTACCTGAGAAGTGACGGGCTGCAAGTCTTGCGATTTCTGAATGACGAAGTGATGTCGAATGAAGAGGGTGTTGAACAGGTGATTTACGAGAAGGTTCAAGATGCGTTGAGCAAAGGGCCGGGGTAGCACCACCCCATCCCCTCCTTCCCCTTCGAGGGGAAGGGGGCGTGCGCGTGGAATGTCAATGGTGCGTCGGAGTCGCGGTGTGGATCTTCACGGTAGAAGTCGGACTTCTCAACGGGGTGCGTGGCACTCCCAGGAACCCGCTAAGAAAGATCGTCTGGCAAAAGCGATCCCTTCGTGGGTTCTCTCTGGTTCCCCATAACGATGACTGGAAACACCACAATAGCCATCGCCGTCGCGAGCAACGGATAGAGCCTCTACTCTGGTAACTCGTTATCGGCAGCCCTTATTGCCGGAAAAACGAACATCGACATGCCTACAGCGAGTAACGGGTAGAAGATATCTATGAAAAAGAAAAGCTTGTAGTAGATCAACCAGGAGCCGAGCAAGACCAAGAGACCGATTGCGAAGATCGTCAAGAACGACGGTATTGGACGAACCTTCGAAGCGACAAGACCAGCTAACGCTATGCAGACAAGTGTGAGCCACACATGCAGTTGTTCTGATCGGACGATGACTGTTTGTGCGACAATTGAATTTATTGCGCTTTCGTACGACCGACTCATGAGCCAGCCATACTCGAGTGTTGACGTTTGAAATCGTTCGATCAACACGATCTTGCCGTCAAAGTTACTTCTTATCTCATCCAGTTGTGACCCATGGAAAGGTTTCCTGCCATGGAACCACCCTCTGTATTCCAACGTGTCATTCGCACCCTCACGCGAGGCAACTGTCCAAGGCCAATAGTTCACAAGTTGACGGGCGTACATCCAACCATCCGAACTTACAGGAATCCTATAATCACCAAAGACAACGTTGCGACCTTCTCGTCTTAGTTCGAGATCACTGGAATAGTTGCGATATTTCCTCAACAATTGAATCACTATGTCCGGAATCTCTTCATCGCTGTATCTCGAGATGCCTTCGGGCTTAATCCTGAACACAAAGGGATTCAAGCGCAGTTCAAGAGGCTGCATAGTCATCCTTCCCTTCGTGAATCTGATTTCTCCGATTGAATCTGCACGTCGTATGTTACCCCAATCTGAAAGTCCGAATACGGCCACCCCTGTATTCTCGATTTTTCTGAGCCATTCGAGCATCTCCTGCCCTTTGTTTTGCCCACGAATATCGACCAGAATCGCCCTTGCACCAACCTTCTTAAGATCTTCGACCACCTTCAGACAATCCTGCAATTCATTGGCTCCGGGGCCGCTATTCAGATAGAGGGAGGTACACACGCTGGGTGGAGGGCTTTCCAGGGATCGCTGTGATCTGATAAGTCTCGAAATGTATTCGTACAGATAGCTGTCCACATCTCTCTCTCTCACCGCGCTCGTAAGTGAAAGTATGAATACCGTAGCAAAAACAGCGATGCCAGCCGCGAATAGTCTTCCGGCTGAGGTCCTGACGTTTGATTTCAGCCAGAGCAAGAAGCCATCAACTTCGCTGGACGATTGATCACCATAGAGATTGGAGAGAACGCGAGGCAGCAGGCGGCGAACGTGCAAATTCCGTAGAATCGCGTCCAACAACGGGATGAGACAGACTATGGAGAGAACGATGAGAAGCCAGAAGATCCATTGCAGACTACTCTCAAAACCGAAATTCCCCGGGGTGGGCATGTACCGGACATTCGGTGCGTGGCTCGCAACAATCGCAAACACGGCGAATGCAAGCGAGAGAACAAAATAAAGCAAGACCATCCAAAGGGATCGATTTCCAGATTTGTTCATGACTTTACCTCAACGCTGATGGATCATCATGTCTGATTGAACTGCATCGCGAATTGAATCATCACTCCCGTCTCTTTGCGTCGGGAGAGTTCTCGTCCAAATCAATCCAGACACGATAACGGTGATTAGTACCACAGTGAACGCACGGAAGCGGTCGTGTTTGCCATAATGATGCATCCCTGATGCTTTCCGATCTAGCATTGCTGATGAATACCAACGAGGCGGGGCAATGACCTCGAAGGGCATTGGACTCTTCTCGTCAACCGCGGATTGAATCTTTTCCAGTTCAGCCTCAAGGATGAGGAGCGAATCATAGAAAACTCTACACTCTGAGCAAGTCCCGAGATGTTCAAACAATTCACCGCAATCCGTTGCCTTGACCTCATGATCGATGAGCCGGTTGATGGTTCGCTGATGGTCTGCGCACGTCATGTGTTGCTCCTTCATGTTGGTGCTTAGTGGACGAACTGACAGTTCGTCCTACAAATCGTTCAAATACGGCGCCAGTTTCTTTGCCAGCGCTTTTCGCGCTTTGAACAGCCTCGATTCAACCGAACTCACGGTGTCTCCTGTGATTGCTGCAATCTCTGCATACGAGAGCTTGTCGTACTGGCGCAACACCAAGACCTCCCGGTACTCCACTTTCAACTGATTGAGAAAGAGCTCTACGATTTCTGTCGTTTCCTTCCTCACCAATTGCTCGTGCGGCGTCTCTTCGGTCCAGATATCATCTTCCTCTTCAATCGAATGAGGCGTTCCGTTTCTCCGAGTCTTGCGAATGTGACCGTACACTTCGTTCCGCGCGATGCTGAACAACCAGTAGAAGAACAGCTCAGGTTTGTCGAGCGTGCCAAGCGATTCATACGCCTTCTGAAACGATACCTGCACAACATCCTCGGCTGTTACCCGATCCTGCAACAAGCGATAGCAGTAGGCCAGCAATCGGCGGCGGTACTTGTCGTGAATTGCCGTGAACGCCCGGGAATTACCGGCACGGACTTCGCTCAACAGCTGTTGGTCCGATGCTACAGGCATTTGTCTACGGTGCTGATGTGAGGACCGTTGTGGGATTCAAAAGGTAAGATGCAAAAAGGGGTCAAAACTTGCTGTGAACCAAACTTCAATAGAACTCATCTCAAAAACGCCAACGACGTCATTGCGAGGCGTTTCTTGCCGAAGCAATCTCTCTTTTGTCTCGGCATACCTTGGTGAGATTGCTTCGCTCGCCCCTACGGGGCATCGCTCGCAATGAATTTGAGGGTTTTTGAGATAGCTTCTATTCATTATTCGGTGTTCGATATTGGCAATTCACAGGAACTTCCAGTTTCGACACGATGAATATCGAGTAACGAACAGTCGAACTCCGAACGCGGAAGTGGGTCTGGCCGCATCACTCCGGCTCATAGTCGATCGGCAGCATCTCGGCGACGCGCTGCGTCGACCAGTAGCCGAATGTCCAGAGACCCAGCGGATTCGCAGTCAGGCCGTTGGCGAACACCGTCACAGACGGTCCGTTCAGCTCGATAAGCGAAATTCGCGTGACGTATTCACGCGTATACACTATTTGCAGCAGGTCCTGGAATTCAAACTTCTTGTCGTACTGCGTATCGCCTAGTGATATCAACCCGTCGACTTGTACTTCGAACCCATACGGTCTCTTCAAGGCAGTATTGATCCAGTCCCGCCGGACACTGAAAACAGTAAAACCCTCTTTCTTTGTCGAATTTTTCACGAGCGCCCGAAGGAAGTGTCGCTTCGAGCCGTAGTACGCCTCACGGCGGTTTGATTTCCATGCATCACCTTCGGCAGCACTACGCTCGACTATTTGTCTGAAATTGGAGAAGCCGATATACTGAAATGATTGGGGTGATTGAGTGAAAAGGACAAGCATGCACTGAAAGCGATATCCGAGCGCGAGATTTTCAATTTCAAGAGGTTCTCGCGCGGTCGCAACCAGTCGTTTCGCCTCTTCTTCGAAGGCAAAGTCCAGCACTTCCGGATTCAAGATCCTGCAGTGTGCAGCGTTCGGGGTCCAACCAAGATAGCTTTCGGTGAACTTTTCGAGAAGCTTCTTCCACTCAACCGGATCTTTTTCCTCAACCTCGACACCGGCCATTTGCACCGGGCGCGCCTTGAGGCGAAATCTGATAGTCTGCACGACCGAATCGCTTAACTGTACTGTGACATTTTCTGGTTTGTAGCCGACGATGGACGCGACGATCTGCTGCGTCCCGAGAGGCACGCCTCTGAGTTCAAACTTCCCTTCAGGATCCGCAGCCGTGCCGATTGTCGAATTGGAAACGAATACATTGGCCAGCGGAAGGGGCGCGCCCGTCGAATCGTCCACAACATTGCCTTTGACAGTCGCCTTCGGGAGCTGTTGAGGATAGAGGAGATTAGCAGACAAGAGAAGTAATGTGAACAAAAACAGGGGGAATTTCATTCGAGGATTCCTCTCCAGCAAAGATTAAGAATGAAATCCTCAGAGTCAAATCACTTGTGTTTCCGGCTCGAGTCCGGAATGGAGATTAAACCCGATCCCCTTCGTGGCAAGGCCGGATTTGCGATGCGAATCTTGTAATCGACCCTCCTGAACTCCAACATCCGGGTGTTCAGGCTAATCAAGCCTAAGCTCAACAGACCCAACCACTACGAATTTGATTTTTGAAATGATGCTGTCCAGAGGTTCGTCCTTCGAAAACTTCAGTGCGCCTGAACTCAGGGCAAACATATAAAATGGAGTTTTCTTACCCGACTGCATGTGCACATCAAAATATGGGATCCAGCCTGCCGAAGGATACTCCTTCACCGAGATCTTATTGAATGTTATACGCTTCGCACTCCCGGCAGACGAGAGACTGAAAGTAAATTGGACGCTATCGTCTTTCGTGTATTTGAAAATTGTGACATTGTTCTTCCCAGGATCTTGCGGACCGGAACCGGTGCTTTTTGAATCTATGAGCTTGCCGTCAAGATATCTGTCGAGACACAGTCTCAGCTTATGTTTGAATGGAATCTCATATGAGAACCGATACATCTGGACACCAAGATAGTCGAGGGCGCTCGAGATATCTTCATTGGTCAGCGGTCCATTCACGAGTTTGAAAGGGTACTCGCTGGATTTGTCAGCGAGCTTGAAGTTGAAGGGAATTGACAACGGCACTGGCACCGGTTTACCTTTCACTTTCGCTGGCTTGAACTTGAAGTTCTGGATGGCTTCGAGTGCCGCATGATTCAAATCTTCGCGGACACCCTGAGCAACCCATGCGTTCAGGACTTCACCGGTCTCACTCACATTTACATTCAGGGATACCGTCCCTTCAATCCTGTCCTTTAGAGCTGACTCAGGATAAACGGGCTCGACTTTGATGATCGGTTCCGCATCTTCATCGATGACGAATTGTCCAAGAGGTCGATCATCCCGTATGACGGGTGTATCATCAGGACTTCCCTTTTTCAGCTCGAAACCGGCAAAGAGCCCTTCCTTTCCTATCTTGAAGTTCTTGCAGATGAGAGGCTTGTACTGAGGATGTGTTATGCGGATAGTATAGATGCCAGGTGTTACGGTAATAGGCTCGAATTTCCCTTGCTCATCCGTCTGCGTCTGCCACTTCGTGCCTTCTACAACTACTTTTGCTCCGCTGACTGGCTTGTGAAAAAAGTCCCCGACGCGTCCCTCAAGAAGAGGCGCTCTCGACTGATTTTGTTTGCCCCCGGCTACCTCTTGTCCACTCCAGGAAGAAAGGCAATGACAGATCAATAACAATGCAAGAATTGACTTCTTCATAGACCTACTCCTTCACTTTTTCGCATCGCTTGTCGATGGATAGAACCCGACCACCTGTATCGCCGGTAGCCGTGGAACGTAAACGACTTCCTGCGTCGTCTCTATGACCTTTTCCTTCGGTCGCATCCAGAGTGCACTGAATGCAACCGTGCTCACAAGTGCGATGACGGCAAACATGGCTGCAACGGGCATCGGTATCCTCTTGTTCCACACGGCGCGTAAAACGTTTGCTTTCCGCGCTGGTTGAGGAGAAACGAGGCGAACCGGCTTCGATCCGAGAATCTCCCCCTGCATCGTCAGCACCGCCTTTAGAAATCCCCGGCATTCATCGCACGTGCCAAGGTGCACAAAGAGCTCCCGCTCGTCTTCAGGTCCAAGCTCGCGGTCGATGAACTGGCTTGTGAGTTGCTGGTAGTGTGTGTGGTTCATTGTGTCGTCCTTCAATATTCAGGGGCTATTCTCTTACAGCTCGTCACACTGAGCGCAGTCCCGCCATTTATTCTGGCGGGACGAAGTCGAAGTGTGTCCACTGCATGGCAATCGCAGTCCAGTCTTCGACTTCGTTCGTCCCGACTGCGTCGGGACTCACTGCGCTCAGACGGACGTTACTATTCTTGGTACCTTTTCAATTTCTCAATCATTTCCTTCCGCGCACGGAAGATCCTTGATTTCACCGAGCTTTCTGTTGCACCGGTGACGGATGCGATTTCGGCATACGACATGTTTTCATAGACAAGCAGCACAAGGGCTTCCCGATACTCATGCTTCAGACTGTCCAGTAGTCGGTTGACGATCTCCGAGCGCTCCAGCGCGACAAATTGCTGGTATGGCGTCTCTTCGTCCCAGACCGACTCACCCTCAACCTGTCCATTCGATTTCTGCTTTCTCAATTGCATCAGCGCCTCGTTGCGCGCGATGCGGAAGATCCATGATTTGAACGAATCGGTGTGCTCAACCGATTGCGCGTGCTGCCGCACCTTCAGAAACGTTTCCTGAACCACATCCTCGGCCAGTTGCCGGTCCGCAAGTATCTTCAGGCAGTACGCAAAGACCCCGGGGCTGAATTCCTGATACACCGCCGCGAGGGCGCGGTCACTTCCACGCTGAAGCTCTGCGATCAGCTCTCGTTCTATGGTGGGATCCAAATGTGCCTCGCGGTGCTGGGAAAACTTCCTCAATTCTGACATCCGAAAGTGTAACTTTCGGAAATGAGTCTTCTTCGACAGTGTAACTGTCGAAGAACATGAGAGGGGGCAGAGTAAAGATGCAGAAAAGGCGGGAAAGTCGCGCAGGAATGGTAGAAGTCCGATTTCTCAAGGGAAGGTCGGGGTAGAAGTCGGACTTCTTCCGGGTTGGAAATGCCTGCTATTTGGACTCGCCAAGGAACTTTGCGAGCGTCTGTTCAAGATGCACTCCGCGCAGCTCCTCTTCCATCGCGACGATCTTTCCGGTTCCGTCGACGAGGAGCGGACGGGGAATGGCAACGATCTCGAATGCAGTGGTGAGATCCTTGTCGTTCGTGACGAACGTGTGGAGCCACGGCATTTTCCACTTGTCCTTGCGAAACTTCACCACATCGTCGGGTTTTTCGTCGAGTGAAAGGCTCAGGATTTCGAAGTTTGTCGATTTGTATTTCTCGTACGCCTTGTGCAGGATGTCCATTTCGCCAACACACGGTCCGCACCATGTCGCCCAGAAATCAAGCAGCACCAGCTTCCCCTTGAATGTCTCATTCGAATAGATTCTTGTCGTGTCGCCAAGCGCTTTGACTTTGAACGCCGGCACGTTCTTGCCAACGCCGATCGTGATCACCGGTGTGAAGCGCTCCTGCACTGTTTTGCCGAATTGTGTTCCACCGAAATATTTCATCGCCATGTCGTAATACAGCTTGAGCCGCTTTTCGTCCCCCTGCATCCTCGATGAAACGAGTTGATTCATAATCAGGGTTGTTTTCAGATCCATCTGTGCGTTCTTTTCCAGAAACTTATCAAGGTACTGTGCATACGCTGCCTGGTCACCCGACAATTCTCCGGCGGCGTTGATCAGCTGCAACGTCGGCATCATCCAGAGTTTTGAATCGGGGGAGATTTCTTTGAACAGCATCGCGCCGATCGCGGGATCGGCCTTTGCGGCGTTCTTTGCCTTCGTATCCACATAGTTCATCAGAAGCATCTGCCGCACAAGGGGATCTTTTTCCGATTTCAGTCTGCCGAGGATGGCCGACTGATCAGCGGACCAGTCGTACGTGAAACTCTTGAAGTCGTTTCCTGCCTTCACGTATGCCGTGACGGCAGCAGACCATGTAATTTCTCTCTTCGCTATTTCCTGCTGAATTGCCGCGATCTTGGCAATCGCCGACTTCGGATCGGAGAACTTGATTTCGACTTCGGCCGTCGAGTGGATCGTTTTCTTCGGATCAAAGGTTATTTTCACCTTGCCCGCCTCACTCCCCTTCACGTTGACAACCGACTTGTAGTCGCCGGCACCATCGAATTCGTAGCTGTCCGACTGTGTCCCATTGATACTCCGGCTGTTTTTCTCAGCTCCAAACACCTGGTAGGCGAGCTTGTCCCGTTTTGTCTCCAGCTCGATTGCGAACGTTCCATCGCTTTGCTTCTGCATGGCCTGAGCGCTATTGAAATCAAAGTCAGTAAGATCGGACATGATCTTCAGTTCCTTCAGCTCGTCGACGTACGAATATGTTGCGAGCCGTATGCTCAAATCTATCTTCGCCGGTTTCTCGACGAGGAGAGGAACATCAAGTGCCGCGTGGTTCACTCCGGTGAACTCGGCAACAATAAGGCCGGTTTCTTTGGTTGCAATTCTGAATGACCCGTCACTTCCGACCTGGACCCCGTCGAATGACTGCGAGGCAGGGGCTTTGATCAGGTGGACGTGAGCCAGCAGCATAGGCTTCTTGTCGTGACCGAGTAGTTTGCCGGTGATGATGGTCTCTTGCTGGGCGGAGAGAATGGTGGTGAAGAGAATGATGACGATCAGAAGAGAGTATCGCATGGTGATAATTTGTGTGATTGGTTAATTGGTTAATTGGTGAAGGTCAGCGGATAATATAATCAAATAGGGGGCGAGAGGAAACGGTCACGGCCTTCAGAAGTGGGGTCATCGGAAGGCCTGTTGGAGACCCGGGGACCAAGGGATCCTTCGGAAGGACCGGCGGGCTAGACCGATCGTTTTTTCTCCTTCCGCATTTGGAGCCACCCGCCGAACGCGGCTCCCAGACATCCGACGACGAACATCGACAGGAGAAGCACTATCTGCCACGCCGTCGAACGGAAGCCACGGCCAAACATCCATTGAGGTTGGAGCCCGCCAATAAGCGTGAACGCATAGAGGGTGGAAGCTACTCCAGGTTCCAGGATTGTGATTCCCCTCGACCACACGCCGATCACGGCGCAGACAATTGTCATGCCGATGGTGAGCCAGGAGAGAAATCCAACCGGGCCCGCATACGTGTTCGTCCACCCGGTAATCAGGAACGATGGGAAGAGATGAAACAGGACAAGGAAACAATACGAGACGATGATCCATCGCCAGTCGATTGGCCGTAGCCGAAACAGTTGTCTGGTTTCCATATGCATCCCAAGTGATTTCAAAGTGAATGAAAATAGTGTCGACGGCCTACTGAAACTTCCCTCCGTACGCCCACGAGTTTATCCGGCCGAGGCTGTCCACCTTCATCTCCACTGAACTGGATGGATAGCGGACCGATTCGGCATGGATGGTAACGGTCTGAGCACTTGGCCTGAAGGTATATGTCGCTTCGCTCGTCTTTGTCGACGCTTCGGGAACCTTGTAACCTTCATAGCTATGATTTCCGCCGCCGAGCTCCTTTGGGAGCATATAATACAGAGATAGATCAATGGCCATTTCGTTGAGATCGTTGATGATTCCATCCCTGCTTGACTGTACCGCTTGCGCATCACGGAGACGACGATGGGACAGATCGGCGGTCACTGCGGTCGGCAGAGAGGCGATCACGAGATAGAGGACGAGAGCACCGCAGAGACTATAGAAGAGACGCGACAGGTTCCAAACCGTCGGTGTAGTCTGCTGTAGCGTTCGCCTTCTCCACCGCATGAGAAATATCGTCGGACAGAGAACAGAAACAATCAGCAAGCCGGCGAGGGCCCTTACCTGGTCCTTCCCGTTTACCGCTTCTGTCTGCTTGCCGGAAAACGCCCGGAGTCCATTGTCGATCGTATGCGCCCCCGCAATTACCCAGGGAAAAAGAACAATGCGTGGCGTCGGAACGCGTTCACGTTCACCCGGTTTGAAAACCTGATCGGCGAACACTATCAGGCTGAGGACGACGAGGGTCAGAAGTGCAACCTGCCAAAGGAACCCGGATGCGAATTCTGATGAATCAGTTTTCGGATACATGGACAATCCCTTTCGCGGTCAACGTATATTGTTCCTGGATCAGTCCTGCTTTTCCGTCAAGGTTCTTGAACGACGGATCCCTCCCTTTGACGAACGTCTCCTGCGACACGAGGACAACCTTGTCAGGGTTCAGCTCCGTGACGATGATTCTCATTCCATCGCCATCCCATTTGGGTTTGTAGATACTGGAGCCAGCTGACGTTGCGGGATAGATTTTCTTGAATTCTTCTGCCAGAGAGTTTTTCTTCGCGGGACCCTGACGGTGGAAGGCGTCGAGTGTCTTCAGAAGGGGACCACTCATTTCGGTCATCATTATGCCGCGGCCTATGACACCTCGTATCCGGAGGATCTGATCCGCCTGCCAGCGCGTCTCATCCTGCATTTGAACCCACCGATAAGCCGTGCTGGCCAGAAAGAGAACGCCGAGGAGTGCTAAAACCAGACGCCGTTGCGCAGACAACGGTTTGCGGAGAACAAAGAAGAGAAGCGCGACCAGGTACACAAACGCGGCGATGCCTGCGGCGTTTACCGCCGGCCAGAGTTCTACGCCTTTGGGGGCAAGGAAAAACGTTCCTGTTATGAGCACCACTCCAGCGGCAATCCAGAGAAGTGCGACAGAAACTTCCTGCCTGATTTCAATCGTGATGGTTTCCTTTTCCATAGACATACCCTCTGATTATATTCAATAGGCCCGTTTGAGGCCTGGAGGGACTTTTGACAGCAACACGGATGGAATTTCCGCTTGTTGCCTTGGGTCGTTCGTCAAGAGCGGGGAAAACAGCAGACTGCCGACAATCAGCAGGAACACGATGGAGACCGCGGCCGGGAGTGGAATGGAAATCCTCGCGAGCCAGACCGGAGAGTACCAGGTTTGTCGCTTAAGTGCGGCGTTTTCTCGTGCGACGCTTGCGAGGACGCGGCGATCGAGCGATCGCGGGACCTCTGCCAGTTCCTCGTTCGCAATCTGATTACGCACGCGCAAGCTGATCTTCATATAAGACCGGCACTCACCGCAAACGGCAAGATGGGCGAAGAGTTCCGACGATTCCTTGTCGTTGAGAGTGTCGTCGATGTAGAGACTGACGCGCTGCTGTTGGTCGATGTGGGTCATGGTGCGATCCTTCGGAAAATGCTGAACTTCTTGTTGGTCGAGATGGCATCCCCGCCTGACCTTCTGGAACACGAACGGCGGGCAGGTCGACCAACAAGTTTATTCCTTGAAAAACGGTTTAAGCTTCTCGGCAAGGACTTTTCTCGCTTTGAACAGGCGTGACTTCACTGAACTCGCCGTGTTTCCGGTGATCATCGCGATTTCGTCATACGAATGCTGCTCGTACTCGCGCAGCAACAGAACCTCTTTATACTCAGGTTTCAAAGCATTGATACAAGCCGAAATAATCTTCGAAGTATCATTGTGCTCCATCAACGTTAACGGCGTCTCGTCGCTCCAGACGCTCTCCTCGTCGAACGAACCATTGCGCTGCTGCCTGTGCAGTTGCCTGAACACCCCTTTGCGTGCGATGGTGAAAAGCCAGGTGCGGAAAAGGTGAATGTCGTTCAGCGTTTCGATGTTGAGGCGCATTTTGAGAAACGTGTCGTGTGTCGCGTCCTCGGCCAAGGACCGGTTACCCGTGAGATTGAGACAAAAGGTGAAGATGTGGCGTTTGTACTTTTGATAGAGCTCTTCGAATGCATCCACGCTGCCGTTCCGCAGATCTGTCACAAGTTGGTCGTCAGACGGGAGATCCAAAGGGGGCCTTTTTGATCTGAGCTACTGGCCTTAATTTGTCATAAGACCCGCTCAGAAGCAAAAAGTTGCTGTTGGGGGCGCGGATACCTTCGCAAGGTGCAGGGTTAATGCCTGGTTACCTTGCGAAGGTGGCGGGGAGCGAAGGTGCGGGGTAGCTTAGAAAATGTATCCGCTTTCGCCATGCTGGCTCAGGTCGAGCCCTTCGAGTTCCTGTTCCGGGTTGACGCGGAGACCCATGGTCATGTCCAGAACCTTGAGAATGATCCAGGTCATGCTAAAAGCGAAGACGCAAGCAGCCAGAACGCTGATTGCCTGGATGCCAAGTAATGAGGCGTTGCCGCTAAACAACCCATCGGCGCCCGCCGGGTTGATTGCCTTGGAAGCGAAGAGTCCTGTTGCGAGGGCTCCAAACGTACCCCCGACACCATGGACGCCCACCGCATCGAGCGAATCATCGAAGCCAAGCTTGTTCTTCATATTCACACCATAGTAACACAGAACACCGGCGCCGAGACCGATCACAAGTCCAGAGACCGGACCGACGAAACCGGATGCGGGGGTGATTGCGACAAGTCCCGCCACACAGCCGGAGGCGGCTCCCAGCAGTGTCGGTTTTCCACGTCGCGCCCATTCTATCATGACCCACGAGATCGTCGCGCTCGCTGCAGCAATATGCGTGACGACAAACGCCGATGTTGCAATCGCACCGGATGCGATCGCGCTTCCACCATTGAAGCCGAACCAGCCGAACCAGAGGATCGAGGCCCCCATCAAGGTCATCGTCATATTGTGGGGAGGCATATAGTCGTGACCGTGCCCCCTGCGCTTTCCGACGATCAGCGCCGCTGCCAGCGCCGAAACTCCGGAACTGATGTGCACGACGAGTCCGCCCGCGAAATCGAGCGCTCCGAGGTTGTGAATCCACCCTCCCACTCCCCACACCCAATGAGCGAGAGGAGCGTAGACAAGAGTCGACCACGCAAGGACAAAGACGAGATACGTGCTGAACTTGAAGCGTTCAGCGAAGGCGCCTGTGATCAGGGCCGGCGTGATGACGGCAAACATCATCTGGAAAATCATGAACGCCTGGTGCGGCACCGTAGCCGCGTAATCGGGATTGGGCTCGAGGCCAACGCCCTGCAGGCCGATCCATTGAAGTCCGCCGATCACGTGACCGATATCAGGACCGAACGCCAGACTGTAGCCGATCAAAACCCATTGCACAGATACGACACCGAGTGCGATGAAGCTTTGCATGAGCGTTCCGAGAACGTTTTTCTGCCGGACCATTCCCCCGTAGAACAGTGCCAGCCCTGGTGTCATGAGCATAACGAGGGCGGTGGAAATGAGCAGCCAGGCGGTGTCACCGGTATCGATTTTCAAGAGCACTCTCCAGGTAAGTGGTAACTGATAGTAGAATTCAGAAGACAGGAGTCGGAATCCGGAATGGTGAGAGCTATTCTGAATTCTGCATTCTCCATTCTATATTCTCTCACAACGCATCCTCACCAGACTCCTCCGTACGGACGCGGATGACTTCGTCGGCGGGCATGACAAAGATCTTGCCATCTCCAACCTGACCTGTTTTTGCTCCTTTGAGGATGATTGCGATCGCGGATTCCAAGCGATCATCTGGAACGACAAGCTCGAGTTTTACCTTTGGGAGGAAATCGACTTTGTACTCTGATCCGCGATACACCTCGGTGTGTCCTTTCTGCCTCCCAAATCCCTTTACCTCAACTATGGTCATGCCGTGGAATCCTGCTTCAAGGAGGGCTTCCCGCACTTCATCCAGCTTGTGCGGGCGGATAATGGCTTCGATTTTCTTCATTCCGGCAAGAGCCTTAGTAAGTTAGTAGAATGGGAGAGTTGACTTAAATAAATAATGCCAGATTCGATGCTACCTTAGAATATAAGGAAATTTCTGAGATTGTCAAGTGTGAGAAACAACAACGTCACGGGAAGCTGCCACAGGCCTGGAGGACAGAAATAGCAAAACCCGCCGGACACGAGTGTCTGGCGGGTTTCCATGTTGAACTTTTCCAGGTAGACCCGACAGTTTTCTTTGAGACTCTAGTGAGACCTGTCGGGTCTGCCGTGACGCAGCGAGCTTATTTCTTTGGGGACTTCGCCTTATCATCGTCGAGCACAAACCGGAATGGAATTGACACCCAAACTGCGATTGGTTTCCCCTTCATGATTGCGGGTTTGAAAACCCATTGATGCACGGCGTCCACGGCTGCCTGATTCAGCACTTCTGCCTCGCTCTTCTGAATTTCAACCTTGGCAACCCGCCCCTCTTCATCCACCAGCGTTTTCAGCCATACCGTCCCTTGTACGTTGTCCTTTTTTGCAGCAGGCGGGTATTTCGCAGGTACTTGCTTGATCGCTTCCGGTGGTTTCTCGTACGGAACATAGTCTGCCGGAGGCATCTCTTCCCGCAAATTTCTGATTTTTGGTTTCATCTCCGGTGCCTTCACTCCCGGGCCTATGGACGGCGCCTCTTTCCCCTCATACAGTTTGAACTTGAAAGGTACTGAAACCCACACTGCGATCGGTTTACCGTTCACGACCGCAGGCTTGAACGTCCATCGCATACCTGCCTCGATTGCCGACTTGTTGAATATTTCTGCGTCACTCTTTTGGACTTTCGCCTCAACGACCGTTCCCGTTTCGCCGATCCAAAGTTTCAGCCAGACATTTCCTTCCAGCTTCTTGCTGAGCGCCTCACTCGGATAGTCAGGTTGGAATTGCTGGATTACTTCCGGCGGTTGATCGTACTGGACGTAGTCCGCCGGTGGTTCTTTCGTCTTTTTTGGATCCTGATTCAACATCGCCGAATCCAGCTTCACTTCATCCCGGACCGCTACTGAGATATCCGGACTTTGCTGTGCAAGTACTGCCAAGGGCAGCATAAGACTCAGCATCAGCATTCGCTCGTGGCCGCATTTCATATCGCCTCCCTATTGAATTGTCGTCATTGGCTGCATTGTATACGCACGGACTTCCACGGCCGGAATGGCAGTGAGAAATACTGTCTGAACTCTTCGAACATCGGCGGTTTGATTGGATTCAGCCCAGATCGCCGACAGCAGGACGCTTCCAAAGATGAGCAGAAATATGGCAACCGCAGCTACAGGAACCCGCATTGAGAACCTTCGCTGCCAGATCGTTGCCGGGATGGCTGCGCGATCGGGTTCGCCCTGCTTGCGGCGCGCCACCGCGGTCATCACCCGTTCATCCAGTTCTTTCGGCGCCAATGGAGGCAGGTCTTCCTTCAGGTTTTCCCTCAACTCCAATCCTGAGCGAAGTGCCGCTCTGCAGGCAGAACACCTGCTCAGGTGCTCAAACAACATCTCCGACGCCTGATCCGCCAGCTCGTTGTCAATCAACGCGCTCACCTGCTCCTGGTACTCTTCACACTTCATAACTCATTCCTTTCCTTCAGTATCGAATCCAACTTTCTTCCCATCGCCCGCCTGGCTTTGAACAACCCCGATTTGATGGCGCTTTGCGTGGCTCCCGTGACCTGGGATATTTCTGCATACGAGAGCTGCTCGTATTCCTTGAGTATGAGAAGTTCACGATAGGTCGGCTTCAGAAGTCCCAGACAATGCTGAACCACCGCAACTCTTTCCTTCTGAACCACCTTGTCGAGCGGTCCCTCCTCATCCCACATATTCTCTGACTCTGTTTCCAATTCTTCTGTCGGCCGCAACCGGCGGAGAATCGTGAACGATTCGTTGCGCGCTATCGAAAAAATCCACGCCTGCAACGACGCGACGTTTTCGAGTTGACCAAGAGACCGATGGATCTTGATGAAGGTCTCCTGCGTCGCATCTTCGGCGTTCTGCGGATGCCGGAGAAGCCGGTAGCAATATGCGTAGACCCTATGCTTGTACCGATGGTAGACGTGGACGAACGACTGTCCCCCATCAATCAAAGAGCGTTCATCGATTTGTTCGTCTCTGACCGGCTGCACGATTGTTTTCTGATAATGATTGGAGTATGCACGTAAGTTAGCACTCCGACCGTCACTGTCAACCTCTCACAAGAGAGATGGTGAAACCCGGAAAAAGTTGCTGTTCTCATTTCTGCGAATTGACTTTCGTTACCATGTTGTCTACATTCCCGGAGCTTTTCCAGCAATCTCACTCCAATACTCCTCAAACAGCCATTTTGATGAAACGCGCCCTGATAGCCGTTGAGGTTCTTTTTCTGATACTCCTGGGATATCTCTCCCTCTACCTCGCAACCGATTATCAGACACCGCACGGCCGTCACGACATGCCTTTCGTTGTCTGGATCATCGACACCATCGATTTGTTCATCCACGAGGGGGGGCACGGGATTTTCAGGTTCCTCGGGCAGTTCATGCATTTTCTAGGGGGATCCCTCATTCAGTTCATCATCCCCGTTACGACGATTGTCGTCTTCCTGCGAACGAGCGGCCCCCGGACACTCATGGCGACACTCTACTGGCTCGGGCAGAACATGATCAATGTGTCCATTTACATCGCGGATGCTCCCAAGCAGCAGCTTACGCTCATCTCGCGCCATGCGATGCACGACTGGCGATGGTTGTGCGGATACCTGGGAATCATGGATTCTGCTGGGGATCTCGCAGCCGTGGTCGCGTTTCTTGGAACCATCAGTTTGCTCGGCGCAGTTGGCGTGACTGTGTACTATATCGTTTTCGATATTCGCGCAGAGTTCTTTCCACCTCCAACGCCAAAGACTCTGCGTCCCGTTGGTCTCGTTCGACCAAGGACTTCCATTCCACCGGTCAATGAAGTGCCCCCGGAAGACGCGAGCGACGGGTTGTGACAAACACCTTCGTCTTCATTCTTTCCGAAGTTTTGACAGTCCCCTCTGTGGGCAGGCATGAGTTACGGGAAGAGGGGATGTAAGGGGTGTGTGTTTTTTCTTTTCCGCGTGCCGATCAAGAGCACACACCCCTCTGCTCCCCTCTCTCAACGCACAACGCCTCACACGAGAGGGGACGTCAGGTGCCAGCTGACTTGTTAGAATTGAATTGATTTTACCCCCTCTCTTCTCTACCTTTTTCCTCACACTTTTCTTCCATCAGAACGAGGCGCATGCATGAAGCGATTGGTGATTCTTCTGATAACTGCTCTCGTGATACCTGCACTTTCATCAGCCCAGACGAAGACCGAGACCAAGCCAGCCACGATAGCCGACAAAGTTCCGGGCATGGAGAAATTTCCAGGCTACTTCACATTCTACTGGGACTCCAAAGCGGGCAAACTCTGGCTCGAAATCGACAAATGGAGCAGTGAGTTTCTCTACGTAAGTTCTCTCCCTGCCGGTATCGGGTCGAACGACATCGGGCTCGATCGGGGGCAAATCGGAGGCGAAAAGGTTGTCAAATTCGAACGATCGGGACCGAAGGTCCTTCTAGTTCAGCCAAACTATGATTACCGGGCCGGTAGTACAAATGCTGATGAATTACGCGCTGTCGAAGAAGCATTTGCACAATCTGTGTTGTGGGGATTTGATGTGGCTGCTGAGGAGGGCTCGCGCGTCCTCGTCGACGCTACTTCGTTCTATCTCCGCGACTCCCACGACGTCATTGGCAGTTTGAAGCAGTCAAACCAGGGAATGTACCGCCTCGACTTGTCCCGCTGCGCATTCTATCTCCCGCGAACAAAGAACTTCCCGAAGAATACCGAAGTGGAAGTAACGCTCACGTTCACCGGAGAAGATCCGGGACAATGGGTCCGGCAGGTTGTGCCGACTCCTCAGGCGATCACTGTGCGGGAACATCAATCGTTTGCCCAACTGCCAGATGCAAACTACAAGCCACGTGCGTTTGATCCCCGGGCGGGATTCTTTGGAATAAGTTACATGGATTTCGCGGCTCCGTTAAGCGAACCGGTCGTCAAGCGCTTCATTGCCCGTCATCGTCTGCAGAAAATGCATCCCGATGCAGCAATGAGTGAAGTGTTGAATCCGATTGTCTATTACGTCGATCGCGGTGCACCGGAACCGATCCGCACTGCTCTCGTTGAGGGAGCCGGCTGGTGGACCAAAGCGTTCGAAGCAGCGGGATTCAAGAATGCTTTTCGCGTCGAGCTGATGCCCGCAGGGGCGGACCCGATGGACATTCGCTACAATATCATTCAATGGGTTCACCGTGCAACGCGTGGCTGGTCGTACGGTGGTTCTGTCTCAGATCCTCGGACGGGAGAGATCATGAAGGGAGCTGTCTCTCTTGGTTCGCTCCGGGACCGGCAGGATTATCTCATTGCCGAAGGGTTGCTCGCTCCATACGAAAAAGGGAAACCTGTGTCCGCCGAGCTCGAGAAGATGGTTCTTGCACGATTACGGCAGCTCGCCGCGCACGAAGTAGGTCACACGCTCGGCCTCGGACACAACTACATTTCAAGCACGGTCAACCGCGCCTCGGTGATGGACTATCCTTATCCTTTGGTCACAATCACCAAAGACAGCACGCTCGATCTTTCGAACGCTTACACGTCAGGTGTCGGCGAATGGGACAAGGTCGCCATCGCCTACGGGTATCAGGATTTTCCGCAAGGCACAGATGAAAAGAAGGCGTTGAACTCCATTTTGGACGATGCGAGGCACCGCGGGCTGATTTTTCTGACCGACCAGGATGCGCGGCCGCCGGGAAGCGCTCAGCCGTTCACACACCTATGGGACAACGGTACAAACGCGGTCGATGAGCTTCTCAGGTTCATGCGCGTGCGCTCGATTGCCTTGTCGCGCTTCGGCGAAAACAACATTCGGCCTGGCGCTCCGCTCGCCACACTTGAGGAAGCGCTTGTTCCGTTGTATCTCGGACATCGCTATCAAATCGAAGCTGCCGCGAAAGTCCTCGGCGGTGTGAACTACACCTATGCACTTCGCGATGATGGACAGGTACCGACTGCCCTTGTGCCCGCCGGCGAACAACGGCGGGCACTGGACGCTCTCTTGAATACGATCGCCCCAGCCTCACTCACACTGCCGGAATCCATACTCAAATTGATTCCTCCTCATCCTGCAGGATACGAGAGGCACCGCGAGCTGTTTTCTTCCCGCACGGGATTGACGTTTGATGCTCTTGCGCCGGCAGAAGTTCTGGCGAATCACACGGTCAGTTTCATTCTCAATTCGGATCGGGCTTCGCGGCTGGTGCAACAGTGTGCCCGGGACGCCTCACAGCCGGGTCTCGACGAAGTGATGGACAAGCTCATTACAAAAACATGGAAAACCACCAGAGCTTTGGGATTTCAAGCCGAGGTTCAGAGAAGTGTGAACTATGTTGTGATGTACAATCTGATGTCGCTTGCGTCGATGGACCGGGCGACTCCCCAGGTCCGCGCCGTTGCGACGCTAAAACTCTCGGAACTCAGGAACTGGCTGGCTGCTGAATCGAAACCAGTGAAAGACCCGAACCAACGTGCACAGAATCTTTTTGCATTCTCTGAGATTGAGAGATTTCTGCAGGATCCCAAAAAAGTGAGTATTCCCCGACCCGTGGAAGCACCACCGGGTCAGCCGATCGGGGATTTTGGCTATGAGTTTGAGTAACGGAATGAAAGCGGAATTACTCTGAGAAGACAAACCGCCAAGGTCGCCAAGAAACCGCGAAGCACGAGATTTCGAGAAAATCGTTTCCTTAAGAAGGCTTGGCACCCTTCGCGGTCTTTGCGCTTCGCTTTGTCAAGGTTTTGATAGGATGGAAACAACATGCTGGAACGATGCGGGTGGTCAACCTCTGATCCGTTGTATCAGGATTATCACGACAACGAATGGGGTGTTCCCGTTCACGATGATCGCAAACTGTTCGAGATGCTGATTCTCGAGGGGGCACAGGCCGGGCTCAGCTGGATCACCATTCTTAAGAAGCGTGAGGACTACCGGAAAGCGTTCGACAAGTTTGATCCGTCCAAGATCGCCCGGTACGACGCGCGTAAGAAGCGTCAACTTCTGGCAAACGCGGGAATCGTTCGTAACCGTCTGAAGATTGACGCTGCGATCGGGAATGCGAAGGCATTTCTTGCGGTGCAGAAGGAATTCGGCGCTTTCGATACCTACATCTGGCTGTTCATCGGCGGAAGACAAAAACAGAACCGATGGAAATCGTTGAAAGAGATACCACCCAGGACCGCGGAGTCGGACGCGATGAGCAAGGATCTCAAGAAACGCGGATTTCGTTTTGTCGGCTCAACGATTTGTTATGCTTTTATGCAAGCGACCGGTATGGTCAACGATCACATCACACGATGTTTCAAACACAATCAGCGTGTTCCTTAATCCATTCACATTCGCTCGACGAAACTGTTTATGAGTCAAAGAACGATTTTTGCTGGTCTCTGGTTTGTCGTTGTTCTTTTCGTTGTGTGTCCTTCTGCGCGCGCCCAATATGTCGGAGCGTTGGTGCCACCGTACCTGCAGGCCGTCACAAACACCAGTGTCTATGTGCTTGCTGAGAGTTATTCAACAGATTCGCTGATGGTCGAGTATGGTCTCACGAAATCATACGGCTTCCAGTCCTGGACAACCTCCTGCGATACAACCAGCGACTCGACGTTCATCCACAACATCAAGATCAGCAGCCTATCGCCGAATACACGGTATCATTACAGAGTGGTGTACAATGGTTCGAAATCGGGTGATGCGTCGTTTCAGACCGCACCGAATCCCGGAACACCATTCCGTTTTGCATGGATGGCGGATTTCCGGACCGGCGTAACGGTGCATGACACCATCGCCAGACGAGTTCGCGAAGCACATCCAGTCATGTCGTTGTACGGGGGCGACTTGGCTATCAACGCCAAGTACGGATCTCTCAAGGAACAATTCTTCCGCCCGGAGGAACTCGCCCTCATTGCGGAGGTCCCATTCTTTAATACACCAGGCAACCATGAAAGATGGACGCAAAACACACGTGCGTTCACGCAGGCACCAGAGTCTCCCTCGGAAGTTCAGGAATACTATTCATTTGACTACGGCGACATGCATGTTCTTGTCCTGAACAACGAAATCCCATACTACGAGGGAAGCCTGCAATACCGGTTCGCCGAGCATGATCTCTCTAGCGCGACAAAAGCGTGGAAGGTCGTGATCAACCACAGACCCGGCTATTGCGCGGGCGGTCACGGCGAGGACAGTCTCATGATGAAAATGTCTGAGAATGTCTTCGTGCCAAATCACGTGAATGTGGTCTTCAACGGACATTCTCATTTCTTCCAGCACAATCTCGTCGATGGCGTACATCACATGGTCATCGGATCTGTCGGAGCTCCACTCTACAATCTCGGGACAGCTCCCTACGTCGTCAAGGCGGCGAAAGAGTATAACTACGGAATCATCGATGTCACTCCCTCCTCCTTCGACCTGATGGTATATAACGACAAAGGAATGCCGCTCGATACTCTATCGCTGAAAAAGTAGCGGAGAATCCCTGCTTCACTGGTGTGCTCAGACGGCTGAGACTGAAAGATGACCCTTATGAATACAAGGTTGAAACAACAATCCCTGAAGTCGCTCCAGGAGATTCCCGGCGTCGGCAAGAGCATTGCGGAGGACTTATGGGAGCTCGGCATCCGGAAAGTCCCCGACCTTGAAGGAAAAGATCCCGAGGAACTTTACATCAAGCGTTGCGCCCAGGTCGGGATGCCAATCGATCGATGTCTCTTGTACGTTTTCCGATGCGCAGTCTATTATGCCTCAACGCAACGCAGGCAGCCTGAACTCCTGAAGTGGTGGAACTGGAAAAACAGAACGCTCACCTGACACCGTTATGCACTCATCTCCCCCACGACTGAAACTGATTGCTGCGTTTGCCTCGGTCTATATTGTCTGGGGCTCGACTTATCTTGCTATTCGCCTCGCCATTGAGACGATTCCGCCGCTGCTCATGGCTGGCTTCCGGTTCATTATCGCCGGATCGATGATGTACCTCTGGGGATACGTTCGCTCCAAGGAACGACCGACACTTACACATTGGAAATCCGCCGCCATCGTCGGACTGATGCTCCTGCTCGTCGGCAACGGCGGCCTCAGCTGGTCCGAACAATTGATCCCCTCCGGCATCGCTGCTCTCCTCGTCGCTGTCAGTCCTCTCTGGTTCATCCTCATCGACTGGATGCAGGGAGGCACTCGTCCGACTGCCGGTGTTTTCATCGGTTTGGCTCTCGGGACACTCGGGATTGCCATCCTCGTCGACCCGGCCGATCTCGTCGGAGGAGGCGAAGTGAGCGCTCTCGGCGCGTCTGTCCTGCTTGTGTCATCGGTCTGTTGGGCTTTCGGATCGTTCTATTCACGGCGGGCAAAACTCCCTTCGTCGCCCGCAATTGCCAATGGCATGGAGATGCTTGTCGGCGGCGTGGGATTGATCGTCGTCGGACTCCTCATGGGAGAGCTGCGCCAGCTCCACCTGGCGCACATTACGACCACTTCCCTTTTTGCTGTAGCGTATCTCGTCGTCTTTGGCTCCATCATCGGTTTCTCATCGTACATCTGGCTTTTTCGCAACACGACGCCGACACGTGCGTCGACCTACGCATATGTGAATCCGATCGTTGCCGTATTCATCGGCTGGTCCGTCGGCGGCGAGCAGCTGCCGACCCGCGTATTTCTCGCAGCGGCTTTGATCATCGCGGCAGTTGCCACGATCACCATATTCGGCACAAGAAAGAGATCAAAGGCGATCGAGACGCTCTCGGCTAAAGAAGAATGAAGGTCGGGGAGTTTGCAGGTTTTGAGTTTTGGGTTTCACGTTTTGAGTTGTGAATTCAAAGTTCCAAGTATGAGGTTCAAAGTTCCAAGTTGCCTGTTTCGATTCACCATTTACTGTTTACTCTTCACTCATCATGAACACGCGTGTAAAAATCTGCTGTATCAAGAGCATTGAAGAGGCGGAGATGGCAATCCGATACGGCGCTTCGGCGCTCGGGTTTGTTTCCGCAATGCCGAGCGGACCGGGACCAATTTCGGAGGATCTGATCGCCGACATTATTCCGCGCCTTCCCGCCGGCGTCTCTACCTTTCTTCTGACGTCCAAACAAGATGCGCCTTCCATCATCGACCAACAGCGTAGGACCAACGCGAACACGGTACAACTCGTTGATGCCGTTCCGTTCGAAACCTATCGCGAATTGAAGAACTCTCTTCCCTCCGTATCAATCGTCCAGGTTGTTCACGTCACCGGGAACGATGCCATTGCAGCCACCTTGTCCGTGGCTCCTTTTGTCGACGCACTTCTCCTTGACTCGGGTAACCCAAATCTCCCGGTCAAACAACTTGGCGGAACAGGGCGCGTGCATGATTGGACCGTCAGTAAAACAATCTGCGCCCTGATATCGAAGCCTGTCTATCTCGCCGGCGGACTCAACCCCGAGAATGTCGCCGACGCAATCCGCCTCGTCCGTCCGTTTGGTGTCGATCTCTGCAACGGCGTCCGGACCAATGGCTCCCTCGACGAAACAAAGCTCTCCCGCTTCTTCGATGCAGCCAAGCAGGCCTGATTTGTCCCAGAAAGTTCCACTTCTGTAGCCTGCCTCCGGCCACAACCCCCTTCAGAATCAAGCGATTTCAACGTCTCCCAAAGGAACTCAAGAAACCTGCGCGGTTTCGGAACTAATCATTTCTGGAAATGGTTAGGAAATGACCAAGTTCAATGAGATTCCTCGGCATCACACAGGAAACCCGGGATACCCGAAGGGTTTCTAGACAATTTCCAGGGGACAAATGAACATTCCAGACTCAGAAATTCGTGCGAGAATCCTCGAGAAGGCTCGTGAGCACTTCCTTCAGTTTGGTTTCAGTACGGTGACAATGAGCGACATCGCCTCCGAACTGGGGATGAGCAAGAAGACCGTCTATGCACATTTTCCCAGCAAAGAGGAACTTGCCTCGGATATGGTCCGGGGACTGCAATCGGAATTATCGTCGCAGATCGATGCGCTCGTCGACAACCAGTCCATGGATTTCATAGAGAAGTTGAAACGCATACTCGACCTCACGGCGGCCCATCACAGCCAGTTGACACCGCACTTCAGAATGGACCTCCAGAAGCACGCGCCCGGAGTCTGCAAATGCACTGACGACTTTCAGAACCAGCAGATCCACACCGTTGTTTCGAAAGTCATTCAACAGGGCGTCCGCGAAGCGATGTTCCGTAGTGACATCGAAGAACCCATCGTCACTGCGATGTTCATCGCAGCATTCCAGGCATTACTGAGACCTGAATCGCTCGGCCGGCTCCAACGGCCAATTTCTCACATCATTGAAGCAGTCAGCAGCGTCATGTTCCGCGGCATTCTTACAGATGAAGCGCGCTTGCGATTGCACACGCAACCGCTTGTTTCACCGAACGCATCGCCTGTTCCCACAGCGGCATAAAATCATTACACAATCGTCTGAACCAGAACACAACCATAGAACAATTCACGAAGACTCCTATGAAACGATTTCTCCATCTTCTTTTGACGCTGTCGCTCTTCGCAGGCGCACAGACCGGATCCGCCCAACAGAAGCTCCAACTCAGTCTTGATGACGCCGTCCGGCTGAGCTTCGACAAGAGCAAATCTCTCCACGCATCGCTCATGAAGGTACAATACGCCGACGCGAAAGCCGGCGAGGTGGGCACGATTCTGCTTCCCTCTGTGAAATTCAACGGAGGGTACACAAAGCTGAGCGACATTCCGGCTGCGCAGTTTTCTCTGCCCAGTTTGCCTGCACCGATTACGCTTTCACCGTCGATCAGCAACAACTTCAATGCGCGTGTCACTGTTCAGCAGCCTCTGTTCACGGGCTACAAGTTTCAGCGAAGCGTAGACATCGCTGACTTTGCCGCGCAGGCAACGCAAAAGGAATTCGACAGTGACAAGTCGTCGCTCACGTTCAATGTCAAGAGTGCTTACTGGAATCTGGCGAAATCATTCGAACTCCAGAAGGTGGTCGACGAGAACGTCGACCAGGTCAAAGCGCATCTGAAAGATGTCCAAAACTGGCTGAGCCAGGGACTGATCACCAACAACGAGGTCCTCAAAGTACAGGTCCAGCTTTCCGATGTTCGCTTGCGCCAGATCGACGCCCACAACAACGTCCAGCTCGCGAGGATCATGCTCAATAACGTGATCGGATTGCCTCTGGATTCTGATGTCCAGCTCACGACAGACCTCATGCATGAGCACCGGGTGTTTGACGCCCTGCCTGCGCTGATCAACCAGGCGCACGAACGTCGGCCGGAAATCAAATCGATGCAGTATCGCGTTCAGGCGAGCGACGCCGCGGTCTCGCTGGCCCAGTCCGGCTGGTGGCCTCAGCTCTACCTCGTCGGTAACTACGTGACGGCCAGGCCCAATCAGCGGATATTCCCGACGCAGGACGTTTTCAAGGACACGTGGGATGTGGGTGTTTCGGTGTCGCTGGACTTGTGGAATTGGGGAACAACAGTTCGCCAGACCGACCAGGCGAAAGCACAACTTGAGCAGACAAGAGACGGTTTGGGACAACTTCGCGACGCGGTTGCTCTCGAAGTCACACGCGATTATCTCAACCTTGCCCGCGCCAGAGAACGCATCAGCGTTGCCGAGCAGGGTGTGCGGCAGGCCGAGGAAAATTATCGTGTGACAAGCGGGAAATTCAAGCAGGGGCTTGCCTTGAACACAGATCTCCTGGATTCAGAAGTGGCGCTTCTCCAGGCCAAAACCAACTATGCGCAAGCTGTTGCCGATTATGAGCTTGCTGAGGCCAGCCTGGAACGATCCATTGGAGAATGAGGAACTGGAAGTAGTGAGTATGTAGTAGTTAAGTATGTGAGTAGTTGAGTAAGACAGTAGTTGAGATTTTAAGTATCTGAGTATAAGAACGCTATCTACATTAAGGAGATCATTATGAAGAAAATGAAGTTGTTTTCGGGAGTCGTGATAGTCCTGGCTCTCACGGTTGCGATATTGCTGAACAACCGGACCAAAATGCAGGCGCGGTCGAAGCCAGACGTAGTCCGTTTTCTCCCTGTTACGGTCGCTCAGGTGACCAAAGAAAGGCTCTCTGAGTCCGTTTCGCTCGTCGGCACGATCACGGCGAATAGCGACGTGGCGATTGTGTCGGAGACACAGGGCAAAGTGATTCGGGTTCTTGCCAGCATCGGCGACTACGTGAAGGCAGGGGCGACGATCGTTGAAGTTGATGATGAACTCAAGAAGGCTGCATATGCGACAACCGAAGTAAATTACGAGAAGGCCAAGAAAGACCTCGAACGCTACGAGTCACTGATCAAAGACAGCTCGGTCTCTGACACGCAGCTCGAGGGAGCGCGTCTGGCGTTCAAATCGGCAGAGGCGCAGTATATCGTGGCACGCCGTCAGTTCAACGATACCAAGATCAAGACACCGATCGCCGGAGTCGTCAGTGCGCGGCAGGTCGATGTGGGCACGATGATTCAGACCAACAATACGATCGCGAATGTGGTTGACATTTCGATGTTGAAGGTAAGGCTCAACGTCTCCGAGCAGGATGCGTTTCGCATCAAGGCTGGCGACAAGGTTGAGGTAGCGACCGACGTCTATCCGGGTATCACATTCGAAGGGAAAGTATCATCGATCAGCTCCAAGGCAGACGATGCGCATACCTACCCCGTTGAGGTCGTGCTGGCAAACAGCGCCAGGCATCCGTTAAAGGCAGGCATGTTCGGGCGCGTATCGCTTGTCTCGGTGAAAGATCATGAGTCAGTGACAATACCGCGCCAGGCGCTTGTGGGCAGCACAAAGAAACCGCAGGTGTACGTTGTTGACAACGGCATCGCGCGGCTGCGGAATATCGTGGTCGGTGCACAGGTCGGCACGAATCTCGAAGTCCTGAACGGAATCATGGAATCGGAAACCATTGTGATGAGCGGACAGAACAACCTGAAAGACAGCGTCGCAGTAACGGTGCTGAAATAAGAGGAGAATGACACATGACGCTTACTGAATTAGCAATCAAACGTCCTTCGCTGATTGTCGTGATTTTTACGGTGTTCGGCGTTCTGGGCCTCTTCAGTTTCGGGCAGCTCAAGTACGAACTGCTGCCGAAGATTTCACCGCCTATCGTTACCATTGCGACAGTCTATCCGGGAGCGGCCCCGACAGAGGTTCAAACCTCGGTGTCCAAGGTCATCGAAGATGCGGTTTCAGGACTCGACAAGATTTCTTCCGTCAACGCTTCATCGGCTGAGGGAGTCTCATTCGTCACCATCGAGTTCCTGCAGTCTGCCGACGTCAACCTCGCGCTTCAGGACGCACAGCGCAAAGTGAACGAGGTGGTCTCGAAGCTTCCGTCGGGCGCAAAAGCCCCGACGATTTCCAAATTCGCGATCGACGAGCGCCCGATTATCCGTATGGGGGCAACCGGTTCGATGAGCAGCCGCGAGTTCTATCAGTTGCTCAAGAACCGCGTTCAGCCGGAGCTCTCGAAACTCGACGGCGTCGCCCAGGTGACTCTTGTGGGTGGAGACGAACGGGAGATCAAGGTCAATATCGACGCGCTGAAGCTCCGCTCGTACGGGCTCTCCCTCCTCCAGGTGGCACAGGTCATCAAGTCGTCGAACCTTGACTTTCCGACGGGGAAGGTGAAAGAGGATGGGACGCAGTATGTCGTGCGATTGGCAGGGAAATTCAGCTCAGTTGAAAGCCTGCGCAATCTGGTCGTTGCCCAGTCGAAACAGGGAGGCAACATCAAGCTCTCTGACATCGCCGAGGTTCAGGATGGACAAAAAGACTACGCAACGCTCAGCCGCATCAACGGCATCACCTCGGTGGGCATCCTTATTTCGAAACAGAATGATGCGAATGCCGTGGACGTCAGTAAGATCGTCCGCGCCGCACTGCCCAAGCTCGAGCAGAAATTCTCCGATGCCAGCCTCAAGTTCGATGTGGCGCAGGATGGATCCGTCTTTACGCTTGATGCGGCGAACGGCGTGAAAAAGGACCTTGCCCTCGCGATCATGCTGGTTGCCATTGTCATGCTTGCCTTTTTACACAGCATCCGGAACTCCGTCATCGTGATGATCGCCATTCCGGCGTCAATGATTTCGACGTTCATCGCCATGTATGTGTTTGATATGTCCCTCAACCTGATGACCCTGCTGGGCCTTTCGCTTGTGGTCGGTATTCTCGTTGACGACTCCATCGTCGTTCTCGAGAACATCTACCGCCATCTTGAGATGGGCGAGGAACGCAGGTCCGCCGCCCTCAAAGGGCGGAATGAAATCGGTTTCGCGGCATTGTCGATCACCCTCGTTGACGTTGTCGTCTTCTTACCCCTCTCTCTTGTTTCGGGGCTTATCGGAAACATCATGAGGGAATTCGCCCTGGTTGTTGTGTTCTCGACACTCATGTCTCTCTTTGTATCGTTTACCGTGACTCCCCTTCTGGCGTCCCGGTTTGCGAAGCTGGAGCACCTGACGAAGAACTCCATACTCGGCTCATTTGCTCTCTGGTTCGAAGGAGTGTACGAGAAGCTTGCCGCGCTGTACGTGAAGACCCTGCACTGGGCACTTGCGAACAGGGGCAAAGTGTATGCGATGGCAGGCTCGATGTTTGTCGCCTCCTTTGCATTGGTGCCACTTGGCTTCATCGGCTCGGAATTCATAGCCGTTGCTGATCGCGGTGAGTTTACCGTCACTCTCGAACTGGCCCCGGGTTCGACATTCGAAAACACGAACTTTGTGACACAGCGGGTCGAAAAGATCATCGCCGGCGTGCCTGAGGTGAAGAAGATGTTTGTCAATGTCGGCGTTTCCAGCGAAGGGTTCGTCGGCCAGACATCGAACAATAGTTCAGAACTGAACGTCACCCTGGTTCCGCGCGAGGAGCGCAAGCGATCGACAGATGAGGTCGGCGCTGAAATCAAATTGAAAGCCTCTGACATCCCGGGCGTCAAGGTGCGCGTCAACCCGATCGGAATCTTCGGTACCGCAAACCAGACGCCGATTCAGATCGCTGTCAGCGGCACGAACTACGAAGAAGTCCGGGCAGCATCCCAGAGGCTCGTCGATGTTATCAAGACCATCCCCGGTACGGCAGATGTCCGCCTTTCGTCGGAAGAAGGAAAACCGGAAACGCGCATCGAGATCGACCGGCAGAAACTGGCTGCGCTCGGTCTTTCCCTCTCGGAGGTCGGTGCGTCGCTGCGGATAGCGCTCAACGGCGACGATGATTCGAAATATCGTGAGGGGGATGATGAGTATGATCTGCGGATCGTGCTGGATGAATTTGACAGATCGAAGACATCCGACGTCGGAAGTCTTACGGTCGCGAACCGGAAGGGACAGCTGATTGAGTTGACGCAGTTCGCCACCATCACGCAATCGACGGGCCCCTCTAAACTGCAACGCAAGGACCGCAACTTTTCCGTCACAGTGTTTTCGCAGGCGGTTGGTCGCCCGAGCGGCAGCATCGGAGCAGACATTCAAAAAGCGATCAGCCAGGGAAGCCTGATCCCTGCGAATATGAGCATCGCATATCTCGGCGACCTGAAGAACCAGGCAGACGGGTTCGGAAGCCTCGGCCTTGCGCTGCTCGCCGCCATTCTGTTCACGTACCTGATCATGGTGGCGTTGTACGACTCGTACGTCTATCCGTTTGTTGTGCTGTTCTCGATTCCGGTGGCTATGATCGGAGCCTTGCTCGCGCTCGCGCTGACGATGAAATCGCTAAGTATTTTCTCGATTCTTGGCATCATTATGCTTGTCGGACTTGTAGGCAAGAACGCAATTCTCCTTGTCGATCGTGCGAACCAGATGCGTTCCGAGAAAGGGTTGAGCACCTACGATGCACTGATCGAAGCCGGTCAGACGAGGTTACGCCCAATCCTGATGACCACGGTTTCTATGGTGGTCGGTATGCTGCCGATCGCACTGAGCTCCGAAGCCGGAGCAGAGTGGAAATCGGGGCTCGCGTGGGTGCTCGTCGGCGGGCTCATCAGCTCGCTTCTGTTGACGCTCGTGCTCGTACCTGTGATGTACACCAAGGTCGATGAATGGCGCGTGAAGCTTCCAGCGTTTGTCCGAAGAGTTGTCCCGCAACGACTGCGCGGAGAATCAACGGAGACAATCGCCGGCTTCCAGCAACCCTGATCTAAGCGGGCCATCGGGAGTGTTAACGTTTCGGTTCGGCAAGTTTTAGTCAGGTCATACGTCTAATGAACAACGGCCGCCACTGCCCGTGACGGCCGTTTTTTTTGTTCCTGCCACAAGGCCTGTCCAAAAAGTACTATCAAAGCTCACTGCTGCATTGGGGAATCTAAAATATTGACTATTGGTGAAACTCAACGTGGTCGAAAGGGCCTTCCCGTCTGACCTTATGGGACATGAATGGCGGGCAGGTCGACCAACCTTTTGGACAGCATCAATTTGATTTTGTTCAAAGAGTTGCCGTATTTGATTCAAGTGCCGTTCAATCAATTCCAGGAATGCAGTTGAAAAATGCTATTTTGCTCACCCTCTTCATTTCATTGGGTTCGATTGGGATCCTGGCTCAGGACCGATCCGACAGTCCTGTCTACAAGAACTATCGCAATCCCTCCCCTTCTGCTCAACTCAAGCGTTCGGATATCGATTACAACCTGATGCACATTTTTATGCTTGAGCGCAAGGCGTACTCAGGCGACGTGGCGGCGCAACAGGAGTTGGGGCTTCGGTATCTGCTTGGCGAAGGGGTTGTTGCCGACACTCTGAAGGGGGCTTTCTGGATCAAGCGCGCCGCAGAACAGAATTCCGCCGATGCGGCCTACAACCTCGGCATACTCGAATTCAACGGCATGGGATTACCGTGGAATCCGTTCGACGCGTATAAGCTTTTCAAGACGGCAGCGACGCAGGGAATGGTCGAGGCCGAGTACATTCTGAGCATGTTCATGACGGAAAATCTTGTCGTACCTCGCAACTGGGAAGAAGCGTACAAGTGGCTCAAGAAATCGGCGGACGCCGGATACGCTCCCGCCAAGGAAGCAGTCGCTGATTTCGATGCGCGAGGGCTCGGAAAAAAGGACGAAGATCAAAGCGCCAAAAAAGACACATCCTCTTCAAAGAAGAAGCCCCCCGTGAAGCAGACCCTCGGCTTTGTGTTTCTTGATGCAGAAGCCGACACCGCAACGCAAAGCGACGCGACACTTCTGAAGGACGCTCTGCGTGAAGCAACACCACAGCTGAAAAGAGCGCTTGGCATATCCAAGGAACCAACGAAAGCGCTCGATCTTGACACAGCGGGCATGAGAGCCATTCGGGAATCAGCCGAAGAAGGAAGCCCGGAGGCGTTGACGATCCTCGGGCGCAGCTATGAACGCGGCATCGGCGTTACAAAAGATCCTGTAACGGCCGCGATGTATTATATCCGTGCAATTAGAATGTCCTCGCCGCGTGCTCCCGGCTTGCTCGCTCGTTTGATCGAACAGAAAGGGTTCTTCGAGTTGATCAAGTCACGGGTAGGACAGCACGATGGGGATGCGGAGTTTACCTGGGCCGCAATGAACGCATTGAAGCTCGATTATCTGATGTCACAGAAAGAAGGATTCATCACAGACAAGCAAGCGCTTGAATTCCTGACGCGGGCTTCCTCTGTGAACCACATACAGGCCATGATCGAGCTCGGATTGTGCTATTACTCGGGCCGATGGGTACCGGAAGACCGCCGTCAGGCGATGGTGCTCTGGGCGAAGGCATCTGCGTTGGGAAGCCGCGAAGCGAGACTTCGCATCGCTGCGCTCTCGGTCCGAACAGAAAAGAACATGAAGACACTATCGGCAACAATTGCCGAGCTCGAGCAGGCAGCTCAGAGGGGAGCGGTTCTCGCTCAGGTCGCGCTCGGGTACTGCTATGAAACGGGCACCGGTGTCGCAAAGAGACTTCCGGAAGCGGTCAAATGGTACCGCAGCTCTGCCCAGCGGGGAAGTCAGGACGCGTACTACGCACTGAAACGACTTCATGATCAAATCCGTCCGAAAGACAAGGAGTTTCAAATCGGCGAGTTGGAGTAGCTGTTGGCTTCTGGCAGTTGGCGGTTAGCTTCTAGTTCTGTGCCATTGGCGACGGCCATTGTTTGCTGTCGATACCAAGGACATCAAATGCATCTGGCAGATCTTGGATTTGATAATTGGTTTGAAGAGAAACGTAGGGGGCTCGCGTTACCGGACTGCACTATCGCGCGCGTCACCAGAGTCGACAGGGACCGGTACCTCGTTCGCAATGAGCACAATGAAGTTCAAGCGGAGCCTACAGGCAGGCTCCTCTTTTCTGTCGAATCAAGCCAAGATCTCCCCTGCGTTGGGGACTGGGTCCTGGTCCAGTACCACAATGATGGCACACTTGCAATTATTCACGACCTACTCCCAAGAAGAACCTTCTTGCGTCGCAAATCCGCCGGTGATAAAGTTGAATACCAGATGATCGCTTCGAATATCGATGTCGCCTTCATCATGCAATCGTGCGATCTCAATTTCAACCTTCGCCGAATGGAGAGATATCTCGTGATGGTCAATGAGGGCCGGGTCGAGCCTGTCATCCTGCTCAGCAAGAGCGATCTCGTCAGCGCCGGGGAATTAGAGAAACGGATGTCAGAGATCCGGGATGCACGAATCAATGCAAGGATCATCGCATGCAGCAACAATACTGAAAAGGGCCTCGAGATAGTGAGGCAGGCTCTGAAAAAAGGAAAGACATACTGCTTGCTTGGGTCCTCGGGTGTGGGCAAAACTACACTTCTAAACCATCTTCTCGGTTGCGAGGCATTTGAAACAAGTCCGGTTCGTGAAAAGGACAGCAGGGGAAGGCATACGACGGCGCGCCGTCAGATGACAGTCCTGAACAGCGGCGCACTCTTGGTTGACACTCCAGGCATGAGGGAACTGGGTTTGATGGGTGTCGGGGCAAGTATAGACGACAGTTTCTCTGATATTCACGAACTCTCGAAGCACTGCCGGTTCAATGATTGTACGCACTCCGTCGAAATCGGTTGTGCGATCCTCGGTGCAGTTCAGAGTGGCTCTCTCGGTGAGGCTCGGTATCAGAGTTATTTGAAATTGATCAAGGAATCCCAATTCCATGAGATGACCTACGTCGAGAGACGCAAGAAGGACAAGCAATTTGGGCGAATGATCAAGACCGCAATGCAAGAGCTTAAGAAGCGAAAACCTTCGTCTTGATGGACCGAGGCAACCAATGTGTCTGTTCAGGGTGGCGGTCCGCAACGGTGCTACTCATCGCAGTCCGCTTCACAGGACGTAGATGGGCGTTTTGCCCGGACGTTGGTGGTACACAATCTAGTTCTACGGAAGAGCTCCTGCCCCACAGATAGTATGGGATGGACAAGCTTTTCAAGCTCGGTACGCGAGTTCGCCTGTCCGCCGTCTGTTTGGCGTAAATCCCGTTGGGGGTACCACTTCTGGAGTAATTTCACTGGTTCCATGGATTGAAGCTGTACAAAAACCTGCCGATTTGGTAATCAATTTGGTATAGGCCTCTTTCATCAAGCCGTGACTCATCTTTGTGCCAATTTAACTCCCGCCGTGTTCCAAAGAACTTAGAGCATGTATGCTTAGGTAACCGTATTTGACTTCCTGAGTAGGGATGAAGAACTCAAATGATGCATTGAGAAAAGCGAACATACCGCTGGGAATTCACAGATGAAGACAGGAAGCGATTTGTCCGTGCTTCCTGCGCCAGTCCTTTGGCGGTACCTCCCGGCCATTGACTTTCTGCGATAACTGTCATACCATTCTCCAACCACCGTGACCCGCCTCTGATAATCAAGTTTGACCCGTCGAATGTGGAGTTGAAACCTCCGTCTTTGTGTGAAGCGATGAGGGAGGTTTTGTGCTTTCAAGTGTTTTGACTGTGGAGGACATGCGTGAAAAAGAATCCGCGAGGCTGCGAAGGGATATTCAAAAAGAACCTCGCCGGATTTCGTATTGCTGCAATCCTTATTCCGTTGATCTTGTCCCTGACCTCCCTGAACGTTTACGAACCGGTTGAGAAGATCTCGGGCATTATCTCAAATGGTTCCCGCAGTTTGCCTTTCGCCAGAGTCAGAGTTAAGGCTACTCAAATATCAGCGACGGCTGACTTTAGTGGGAGATTTGCACTTCAGGGGGTTAGCACATCAGATAGCGTTGTCGTCACAGCCTGGGCAGAAGGGTATTACAACGGCGAATCGAAGGCCGTGGCCGGCGACACAAACGTAGTAGTGATCCTGACGGCCTTACCATCAAGAGATGATTCATCCTATCAGTTCATCTTTCCAGGTCCTGATTCCACCGCTGCACTAAGCTGCGGCAATTGTCATGCAGAAGTGCTGATGAATCAATGGCGGAACGATGCGCACGGCCAGTCCGGGAAGAATCCCTTCTTCTATGCGATGTACAATGGGACAGATATCAAGGGGAATCCGAATATTGGATTCGGCTACAAACTTGATTTTCCACAAACAAACGGAAACTGTGCGACATGTCACATGCCAGGTGCTGCACTGAACAATCCCTGGGGAGCAAACCCCAATGAGAAGACTGGGACAATTCTTCATGGCATTTTTTGCGACTTCTGTCACAAAATGTACAAGGTAACACCAAGCACCGGACAAGGAACGACAGGTGTCCTTTCAATTACAATGCTACGACCATCACAAGGGAACCAAGTGTTCTTTGGACCATACGATGACATACGCGAGCCAGATGCCTATTTGCCCTTGATGCGCAAGAGCGAAATCTGCGCCCCATGCCACACCGGCAAATTTTGGGGCACCCCTGCATATGATTGTTTTCCTGAGTGGCAGTCAAGTCCTTATCCGGCGATGGGTGTAGAGTGTCAGACTTGTCACATGGCTCCTGATAGAGTCACCACCAACTTTGCCCCAGGGAAAGGGGGCCTAGAACGCGATCCGCTGACGATACCATCTCATCTCATGCCGGGATCGCGCGACCCTAAGATACTGGCAAACTCAGTGACCATGAAGTTGAAGGCCCAGAGGAATAATGACTCCGTGAAGGTCATGGTGACCATCTACAATGACAAGACCGGCCACCATGTACCCACAGGTCACACTTCAAGGAATATGATATTGCAGGTCATAGCAAAGGGATCAGCTGGTGATACACTAAGATCCATCGGAGGCGAGAAGGTCCCACGCTGGGGTGGGGTTGGAGACATTTCTAAAGGGAATTATTCCGGTGTTCCAGGCAAGGGTTTTGCCAAGATATTGGAGGATCTTGATGGATATTCACCCGCCCCACAGTGGCGGCAAACCAGGATTCTAGGTGACAATCGGCTTGCTGCGTTCGCAATTGATACATCCTATTACTATTTCCGAACGCCATCATCAAGCCAGAAGGTAACCATAGAAGCACGTTTAGTATTTCGACGCTTTTTCAAGCCGTGGATGGATGAGAAGGGTTTCGATATTCCAGATATCGTCATGACTGATACAACGGTTTCACTCTCCGTCACGAGTGTTGCAGTAGCTGAAGAACGACTTACGACTCAAGAGCCTTTCTTCCTGGAGCAGAACTATCCGAACCCGTTCAATCAATCTACCATTATCCGTTTCACACTCAAAGAAGCCACACATGTAGTTATGAAACTCGTCAGTGTCTCGGGCGAGGAAGTTTCGACACTGGTAGATGGCTCTTTCAGCAGTGGAAGTCACCAGATTCACCTGGACGCTTCTCGTCTTTCCTCTGGCACATACTTTTGCAAAATGAAAACAGGCAGCGGGGAAGCTACGAGAAAGATTGTAGTCTTGAAATAACATCAATGTGAGGTGGCGAGAAAACCATGCGACCATTAGCCATGATTCTCTTCGTCGTCTGTCTAGTACAAACGACGACAGTTGGGCAAACCATTCTCTATCACGAGAACTTCGAGGATAGCTCTGCAACGTGGTGGAATACCCAGCAGAAGTTCAAGATTGTTTCAGAGGGATCCAACAAGATACTGCAGGGGACCGGCTATGCGGTTGCGAGTATGGGTGAAAGCTGGGACGATTATCGATTTGTAGTACTTGTCAAGTTAGCGAGCGGAAGTGTACATCTCGTATCCAGACAGGCGAAAAGTGGCAGATATGCCATCGGAGTATTTCAGAACATTATTACGTTGACTCGCACCAACTGGCCCGAGAATGTTCATACTCAGCTAGCGCAATCCAACCTCAGTATTGGCTTCAATGTATGGCACCTTTTCAAAATTGAAGGTGTCGGTGATCTCATCAGAGTCTATGTGGACAACATCTTGTACATAACCTATAAGGATCCGGCACCATTGTTGTACGGCCAAATCGGGTTGGAGGTTCTTGATAACAGCACAGCTTATTTTGATGACATCGTTGTGGAGACCGACAAGATAATCCCCAAACAAGGAGCGGACTGGGTCCGTACCGGCGGGCCTCTTGGTGGGATTGGCTACGATGTTCGCATAGATCCGACTGACCCCAATATCATATATGTTACAGACCAATGGGCCGGTGTCCACAAAAGTTATGATGGCGCGAGAACCTGGTACCCAAAGAACGAGGGGATCACAAGCAGATTTGGCTCAACAGGTGATGGAATACCAATTTTCAGTTTGACTGTTGATCCCAATGATCCGAACATCGTGTGGTGCGGAACCCTTGGGATGACAGGAGTATACAGATCCACAGACAAGGGGGAGCACTGGCAACAAAAGAATAATGGCATACCTTCAACAGCGCGCCTCACGTTTCGCTCGTTCACCATTCAGCCGGGGAACTCCAACGTTGTTTATTGCGGCACCGAATGGGTGCTATCGGGCAATGAAATACCTGCCGGTCAAACAGCAGCATCGCGGGGCAAAATATATAAAACCACCAACGGAGGCGACAGCTGGAATGAATTGCTGGATTCCGATGCGTTGGTTCGAACAATAATCGTTGATCCTGCCAATACAAATATCGTCTATGCAGCAACTGGGATTTTTGATCGTGACGATGTGCATGAAGAGGGTATATGGAAAAGTACTGACGCTGGCAAAACGTGGTTTCATATCAATAACGGTGTGACAAACTTAACGGTTGGTCATATTGAAATGGATCCAAACAACTCGAATATCTTGTTTGCCTCTGCAGGTAGATTGAACGATTTTGGCGGCGGCTTAAATGCTGAAATGGGCGAAATATTGAGAACCACAAACGGTGGTCAATCGTGGACCCGCCAATATGGGGGATATCCTGGCCTTCCTTTCATCTATGTCAAAATTGATGACGCCAATTCCAATGTGGTTTATGCCTCTGCATCAGACCGAGGATTTTTCAAAAGCACCGATAAGGGAATAACTTGGTTTCAAACGACATATAATCCTCCTTATATCAATCCCGGTCACATCATTAGTATCGCCACGTGTAAAAGTAAACCCAACTGGCTGATTACCAACAGCTATGGTGGCGGAGTATTCGTCTCTGAGGATGGCGCAAGAAATTGGAGTGCTGCCAGCAAGGGATACACCGGATGCGAGGTAACTGATATCGCTGTTGCCTATGATGATCCGCTCAAAGCAGTTGTGGTTGCAAGAAGCAGTGTTTTTAAGAGCACGGATGGCGGAGACAACTGGTTTGGGATCGGGGCGATGTCGATGAGGTTCAACAATATGCCTAATGGACCACTGGAAATGAGAAGTGTAGCCATACACCCGCTCAATTCCAACATCATGGTGAGCACTGATATGGGGGATAGGATTTTCAAAACCACAGACGGCGGCGGAAGCTGGAGAGTTGTTTTCCAATTGCCCGGGGACGAAATAAGGACGATTGTCTATGCGCCTTCAAATCCGACCATATTGTATGCCGGATGTGTGATCCGTGGCGGTTATCAGATCGATCGTCCCTTTCCGTTCGATCCAACGCAACCAAGCTATGGCGTCCTCAAATCCACCGATGGAGGAGAAACCTGGCAATATGTCAACAACGGCTTGGAATTGACGACCAAAAATATCAACCACATTGCTGTGCATCCTGCTAGTCCGGATACCGTTTATCTGGGAGAGCTGAATTCTGGTGTGTACAAATCGGTGGATGGTGGAAGATCGTGGTTCAAGAGTTCAACAGGCATCACCGTGCCGGATGTTCGAGCGATCGCCATTGATTACGCCAATCCAAGAGTTGTCTATGCGGGAAGTCAAAGGGGAGGCATCTACAAGAGCACAAACAGCGGACAGGACTGGCAAGTTATCAACTATGGGATGGACCCGGAAGCAGCTATCCGATCCATTGTTGTTGATCCAACAAATTCCCAAACGATCTATGCGGGAGACTGGCGCAGCGGTGTCTATCGCTCTCTCGATGCCGGAAAATCATGGTATCGCATCAACGCAGGACTACGTACACGAGCAGTTCAAAAACTGGCGATAAGTAAAGACGGACAATACCTCTATGCCGGTACGCAAGGTGAGGGAGTATTTCGCCTTGCGTTGAATCGAGCCCGCCCTAGTATTCAATCAGTAATCCCCGATACAAGTCGTTCGATTCAAATTGCGAAGGGTGATAGTCTATTGTTTACAATGAATGCAATCGGCTTGAATAACGATGTTATCCACTATAGCTGGTACCTCAACTATTCTCTAATTCCAAATCGGGATTTGCCTCAATACTTCTTGAAGACCGATAAGCTTGAATTTGGTGAGCACCAGCTCAAGGTAGTAGTTACCGACAGTTTTTCGTCATCACAAGCAACCTGGCATGTAAGAGTCATCTCTGTTCTATCAGTAAACGCAGATGGAAAAGATATTCCGACGGAATACCAGCTCTTTCAAAACTATCCCAACCCGTTCAACCCAAGTACAACGGTCAGGTACTCATTGCCGAAGACAGCAAATGTGTCGCTCAGGATCTTCAACACACTGGGTCAGGAAGTCTCAGTGCTTGTAAATGAAGAGAAGGGAGCCGGTTATTACCCGGTTCAGTGGAACGCCAATGTACCCAGCGGCTTATACTTCTATCGCTTGCAGGCAGGGGAATTTGTGGAAACGAAGAAGATGATTCTGATGAAATAGTATCTACTGAATCTTGTAGGAAAAAGAGAGCTGGATTCTTCCAGCGAGTCTGGATCTTTGTTTTGTGAACTACCATATGAGATCCATCCACATTACGGCCATTAGACCTTCGACAATCCTGTCAAAAGTTGATAGTTGTAAGAGCATTTCTCTCCCCGGTTGACTCCTACAGTTTACCTGCTGCCTTCCTTGGTGCACAAGATGGTATGGAGTTGCTGTAAATGTTCCTAGAATTCTGAAAATCACATTGTTTCCCCGGTGGAGGAAAGTGTCCTGGGCGATTTTCAAGAATGACGTGTTTCATATAAGAAACCTCATTCTGCAGCTGGATTTCGCCAAAACTCCTCTCTTTTCCACACCGTCCCGCCTTGAATATCAGCCAAAATTCAGCTAATAAACTCACGATGCGCTAACGAGGAGCAGGGCGGAATAGGGCTGATCTTCCACGCACTCCGCATTTGCTGTAACTGCCGCATCGTTCGCGAAATAGTCCCCCCCCGCACCGGGTCGCAATGAACACTGCTGATGTCGTTTTCAACATCCAACGCTTTTCCCTGCACGATGGTCCGGGCATCCGCACAACTGTGTTCCTCAAAGGATGCTCCATGAGCTGCTTCTGGTGCCACAATCCCGAAGGGCAGCACCCGGAACCGGAGCTTCGCTATTTTCCCGATCGCTGCATCGCCTGCGGACAATGTGTCATCGCATGCCCGAACCATGCCCATGAAATGCATGACGGGGCACATGTCTTTCTACGCGACAAGTGCGATCTGATCGGAAAGTGCGTTGAAACATGTTACTCGCGTGCCCTTCAACTGGAAGGACGCGTCATGTCGGTTGACCAGGTCATGGATGAAGTGCTGGCCGACAGATCGTTTTACGAGTCGTCCGGCGGGGGTGTCACGCTCTCAGGCGGTGAGCCGGCACTGAGCAAGGATTTTGCGGCGGCAATTCTTGAGCAGTGCAAGAACCATCAGCTGCATACAGCAATCGAAACGTGCGGCGAAGTTCCGTGGGCATCGCTCGAGGCTCTCCTTCCCATCACCGACCTGATCATGATGGATATCAAGCATGTCGATTCCGGCAAGCATCAGAGTGCGACCGGCCAGCCGAATGACCGAATCCTTTCGAATGCACGCCAGCTTGCCCTGAGCGGAGCGACGATAATCTTTCGCACGCCAGTCGTCCACTCGGTGAATGACACGGAAGAGGAAATCAAACAGATCGCCTCTTTTGTTCGAGAGCTGATCGAACTTCGCAAGAGCTCCGGCCGGGACGCGAACGGAGGGATCAGATACGAACTCCTCGCATTTCATAAGCTGGCCGCAGAAAAATATCCAAGCCTGGGTCTGGAGTACAAAGCACGGGACGTCGAGCCGCCGACGAAGCAAACAATGACGGTGCTCCTCAACGCCGCACGCCAATGCGGCATCGACGTTTCCATGCGATAGGAAAACGAACATCACATCATCTCTTTGAATGGGGTCTCCATGATTCGCTCCGACACGCAAGAACTGACATTCACCGAACGAATCGATATGCTACGTGCGACAAAGATGCGTCACACGGAAGAGAAATGGCGGGAACTTGGTTCCTTCGACATGGACGACCTCCCGATCATGCTGCCTCCTCCGGCGTCGCGCAAAATCGTTCGGGTCGTCAGCGGGTCCGGATTGCTGATGGTCGATGCCCTCTTCAAGGAATTCACGCCAAAGAGCAATCATCCGAGCGGAGGAATTTTCGGCGCAAGGGCGTGCGGCGAGAATTTCCGCCAACTCATAGACCTGCACCCGCCGTACGTGGATCCGGTGAGCTCTCTCGCCGGAGGATATATGGCTCATTTCCTCGCCTACCGTCAACCCGCATGGAATCCCGACTTCGATTTCTCACATCTCCACGAGGATCAGCAGAAGTACAAACTCCATCACGGCATTGGTGCCGTGCAGCACTTCTGTCAGGACGAGGCAATTGGACTCACGCTTGGCTGGGGGGGGATTCTCGCGAGAATCCGTCACTATCGCACAGTAAACACCGACGAGGAAGCGCGGGAACTGTATGACGGACTCGAACACATGGTGCTCGGCATTCAAGACTGGATCGCGCGGCACGCTGCAACCGCTCGAACGATGGCCCAGAGCGAAGCGCATCCACAGCTGCGCCAGAACCTGACCGAGATGACAACCATCAACGAACATCTGGTACATCGTCCGCCTCAGACGTTTCGTGAGGCGTGCCAATGGATGCTCTATTATCAACTGGCAGGTAAAATGTACAATATGGGCGGCTCGCTTGGACGCGTCGACCAATTTCTGTTCCCTTTCTATGAAGAGGGTAAGAAACAGGGGATACTGACTGACGAAGAGGCCATTTTCCACCTGGCCTGCCATTTCATCATGGACACCAGCTATACGCAGCTCGGCGGTCCCGACGCATCCGGAAAGGACACGACAAATGCCCTCTCCTATCTTGTCCTTGAAGCAGCACATCGGCTGAAAGTGCCTGTGAACGTGGGTGTGTGCGTCGGGAAAGATGTCGATCCGAAACTGCTCCGGCGGGGCGTCGAGATCATGTTTGAGGACAAGACCGGCATACCAAAATTTCTCGGCATCGATCGCACGAGCGAAGGTTTCGCCAGGAATGGACTGCCGATCGAATTGGGACGCCAGCGGGCGTACTCCGGCTGTCATTGGTGCGCGATTCCCGGAAGGGAATACACCGTGAACGACTGTGTCAAGGTGAACCTTGCCACCATCTTTGAAGTAGCGCTCAAAGACATGATGTCCGACCGATCCATCGAACCCTCTCTGGATGAGCTCTGGCGCCGGTTCGCAATGCATCTCCGGCGTGGCGTCGAAACGGTCGCCCTGAGCCTCGATTTTCACATGGATCACATGTATCGGGTCTTCCCCGAGCTGCATCTCGATCTCCTCTGTTACGGTCCGATTGAAAAAGGACGAGACGCATCACATGGCGGCGTTGAATTCTACAACCTGTGCATCGACGGGGCGGGTTTGGCGACAGTTGCCGATTCGTTCGCCGCGGTCGAGCAGCGAGTTGAACGTGAGAAGAAGATCACCTGGAACGAATTGATGAATCTTCTTGACACGAATTGGGCGGGCGAAACCGGCGAGCGTATGCGGCTCATGATGAAGAACGTCCCGCGATACGGAAGCGGCGGATCGAAGGCTGATGAGTTCGGAGTGAATGTCGCGCGCACGTTCACAGCGATCGTCAAAGAGAAACCGACCCCGCATGGGTTCAACCTGATCCCCGGCATCTTTTCCTGGGCGGCAACAATCGCTATGGGAAAAGACGTGGACGCGACGCCTAACGGGCGTTTTTCGAAAAGCCCGATCTCGCACGGTCCTAACCCGGATCCGGGGTTCCGGAAAGACGCTGCCCCGACCGCGCTTGCCTCCATTGTTGCTGCCGTTCAGCCCGGGTATGGCAACACAGCGCCGATGCAGATCGAGCTCGATCCGGGCCTCTCAAAATCGAACGAGGACATCGAGAACGTCGTCGCTCTCATCCGGACGCATTTTGAACTTGGCGGGACGCAGATCAACATGAATATCCTGAACAAGAAGGCAGTGCTCGAGGCCCACAAGGACCCGAGCTCGCATCCCGACCTGGTCGTGCGCGTGACCGGCTTCAGCGCCTATTTCGCGAGCCTTTCACCCGAAATGCGGCAGATTGTGGTGGACCGGATCATTGCGGAGGAGTGATCGACAGTATCGTCTGAAAAAGCAGCATCTGCAAATCCGAAACTTGAAATACGAAACAAGCACGAAATCCGAACTATGCAGCGCTTGAAGGCAGACTCTTTTGACATTTGAATCTGAGGTTTCTCTCGGATTTCGAATTTAGGCTTTAGGATTTCATTCCTCACTTCATTGTTGTTCAGAGCCAGGATAGGAGATCATGGACATCTCACCACGTCAACGGTTCTTGTCGTACGTCAGGAATCCGGCAACTTCCAGGCCCGTGATATCCCCTTTCCTTCCACATCCCGACGTCATTCGCGATACCCTCAACCTCCTCCATTTGCCGGTCACAGATGATCCTGTCAACAACGAAATCCGGCTGTCGCAGGATCTCGGGTACGAACCAATGTTCATGACCGACTGTGGCGGGCTATTCTTCAACTGGGAAACCGATGAGGACCGATCCACACCGGAGATGGCGTTCCGGACGATCATGACGCCGAAGGGAGAATGGACGTGGAAGGCGCCGCGCAAAGTGGTTCCCTGGAGCGACGAGGCCGCCTGCCCGGTGGAAACCGAGCGAGACCATGAATTCTTCGTGGCTGTCTGTGAACAAGCGGGCAATCTTGAAGCGAATATGCGCGCTTATTTTCGGACATGGCGGCAGCGCGTCGGCGAAGATGGTGTGATCGTCCTTGGTCACCCCCACCCTTCCTGGCTTGGTTTTCAGATCAATCCGACAAGCATCTTCTATCAGTGGAACGATTTCCCCGATGTGTACAAAAGGAGCATGGACGTTTTCTATGAGGCATCGCTGTATGCCATGTCCATCGCCATGTCGGAAGGCATTGATTTCATGAGTGATTCGAGTTATGGGCTGGAAATGACGTCGCCGGACCTTTTCGCGGTCATGGATCTCCCCTATATCCGCGGATTTGCGGAGTGGACGCACCGTCGCGACGGTCTCTTCTGGTATCACAACTGCGGCTTCACGAGCACATTCATCAAACAAGGCGTTTTCAACTCGCTTGGAGCGGACGTCATCGAGACCATCGCACCTCCTCCCGAGGGGGATAACGACCTCGCTGAATCGCGGCGTCACATCGACAAGAGCATCTGCACCAAGGGAAATCTGAACCTCCGCCTGCTGCGCGACGGATCCCCCGCGGAGATTGCCGACCAGGCGAGGAAGATCGTCACCAATGTACGGGGGTATCCGCACATTTTCTCGACAGCCGATGCCGTACTTGAGGGGACCAGACCTGAGAATTTCGTCACGTTTGTCAGGTCAACAAGGGAGACCTTGGGTATATAGAGGAATCGAGATTGGTCACTCTGTGGTCGCGCTGGAATGGCACACAGATGACACAGATGGTACAGATTTACACTGATCGATCAATCTGTGGTCATCTCGTCTTTTTCAGTGTCATCCGTGTTCGCTTTGAACTGGCACACCGCTAACGCTTCATCCCTCAACCAAAGGTAGACAATGAGACAAACGACATTCATAGCCCTGCTTCTTTCCATCTCCCTTCTTTCCTGCGGGAAGAAGAGTGATGAGATCGTGCTCCAGGATTGGAATTTCGGCGGCAGGCCCAGGCTTATCGAATTCCTGAGGCAGCGCGTGTACTCCTTTGAGAAATCGCATCCCGGCATCAAGGTGGTCCAGAGTGACAAGAGCTGGAACATGATACGGGAGATTCTGTATGCGGATTTCGCCGCCGGGGCTGGACCGGATGTTATGAATACGCATTCGAATTTCGCTGCCGAATTCGGAGAAGCCGGTTACTATTATCCGATCAACAAGTTCCCGGATTTCGAACAGGTCAGGCAGTGGTATGTTCCGCAGCTCCTCGAGTCGACGAAATACAAAGACAATTACTATGGCCTTCCCTCCAGCGCCATCGCCTTCGTTCTTTGCTGCAACAAGGAGTTGTTCGACAAAGAAGGAATCGCGCCGCCAAAGACCTGGTCGCAGTTCCGCGAAGCGGCGAAGCGGTTGACAAAGGACACGGATGGGGACGGTGTCATCGATCAATACGGCCTCGTCGTGATGGGAGGAGACAAGGGGGGATTTGCCTATCGCACAATCCCGTTCTTCCTCAAAGCCGGCGTCGACGTGATGTCGGAGGATCTGAAGAAGATCAAGTTCAATTCACCGATGGGTGTCGCTGCTCTCAAGCTGTTTGCGGACATGTATCAGGTGGATCATTCGATCACGCCGGGATTTCTGGCATATGGACATTCCGAGACAAACGATCTCTTCTGCAGCAACAAGGCGGCGATGAGCATCGAGGGACCATGGTTCAGAGGAATGGTGAATGACAAGAATCCGGGCAAAGACATGTATGTGGTGGCGATACCGGTTCCGGACAACATGATCGCGCAGTATGACACTGCTCCGACGTTGCAGGACATGGTAATGTATTCGATCAATGCGAACTCGAAACATCTGCCTGAGGCCTGGGAGCTTCTCAAGCACCTGAGAAACGAAGAAGCCGATATGTACTGGATCACACAGGATCTTGGAGCTACCGCGACGACAAAAGGCGCCCTGAGCAGCCGCGAGGCTCAAAGCGTGAAAGACATTCAGCTTTACATCAACGAACTCAACCACGCACGTCCCTGGCCGCCACACCCCTCGATGGTCGCAATCGCCAGCAACGTCTTCACGCCGTACTGCCAGAAAGCGATCGTGGGAGAGCTATCGCCAAAGGCGGCTCTCGATGCGGCAGCAAAAGAGGCACAAGAAATCATCGACGAAAAGAAATGAAGAAGTCGACGCCATACCTCCTCCTGATCCCGGCACTGCTGTTCACAGTGTTCATACTCGTCTATCCGCTGGTACAGAACCTGATCAATAGTTTCAGCGACGTCAGTATGATCACCGGGCGACACGGGTGGGTGGGATTCCACAACTACGGGCACATCGTTGAGGACCCGTTGTTCTGGAAATCGTTCAGGAATACTTCGGTGTACGCGGTCGTGGGAACCCTGTTGGCACTGATCATAGGACTCGGGTTCGCCCTCCTGCTTAACCTCAAACTGGGCAAAATCACCACGATCATGGGATGTTTGTACACGGTTCCCTGGGTCATTTCACCGGTTGTCGCTGGATTCGCCTGGAAATGGCTGCTGAACGACAATTTCGGGGTTGCAAACTACTGGCTGGCGTATCTTGGCCTTGCAAAGATCGGAACGACATGGCTCGGGAATCCCGGGACTGCGCTCTTGTGCGTCATGCTCGCCCGGATCTGGCAGTTTTATCCGTTCGCGATGGTGATGTTTCTCGCCGGACTGCAATCGATCCCGCAGGAACAGTATGAAGCGGCGGCTGTCGACGGCGCGACGATGATTCGGAGATTTTTCCATATTACTCTTCCAAACCTGAAAGGCGTTACTTCCGTGATGCTCGTCCTTGGAATCATCTGGAGCTTTAACGATTTCAACATGGTGTTCGTGATGACGCGGGGAGGACCGATGAACACGTCGATGGTGCTTCCGGTCCTTGTCAGGGAATTCTCTTTTGTCCATTTCGATCTGGGAAGAGGATCTGCTCTTTCGATGATCATATTCGTCCTTCTGACGACGTTATCCTTCCTCTACCTGAAGACGGTTTCCCGCGGGGAGTCGGCATGAAGAAGTTTCTCCTCTCGATACTGATGATTGTGCTCGCACTCCTCGTGTTGCTCCCGGTGCTCTGGACATTCTCCACATCGCTGAAGCCTCTGAGCGAGGTGAACAAATGTCCGCCGGAGTGGATCAGTCCGGCGATGAGCCTCAGACCGTACAGCGATATGTTCTTTTATCTTCCCTTTTCCACGTATACGTTGAACAGCTTGATTGTCGCCACCTGTTCGACGATGTTGACCCTGATTGTTGGAAGCCTGGCGGCTTTCTCCTTCTCACGGTTCACGTTCGCGGGGAAGCGCGTGCTGCTCCTCGTGTTCCTGTTATCACAAATGCTCCCCGGTGCGTCGGTCATCATCCCGTTGTTTCAATTGCTTCAGAGGGCGGGATTGTACGACACGTACTATGGATTGATACTTGTTCATACGGCAGTGCTTCTTCCCTTCGTCATATGGCTGTTGTACGGATTTTTCCAGACAATCCCGCGAGAGATTGAAGATGCAGCGCTCATTGACGGCTGCTCGAGAATGACAGCGCTTCGACGGATTATCCTTCCGCTTGCGCTGCCGGGCATTGGCGCAACAGCGTTGTTTTCTTTCCTTGGCTCATGGAACGAGTTCTTCTTTGCTCTTATTCTCACATCATCTGATTCAACGAGGACAATTCCTGTCGGGATCGGCCTTTTCGTAGGCGAGTACCTCGATGTCTGGAACCAGATGGCTGCGGCGGCGATTCTCTTCAGTATTCCGCCGCTGGTTCTCTTTACGCTCACACGCAAGACGTTTATTAAGGGCCTGGTCGCCGGAGCCGGCAAGTGACCCAAATCTGAGGCATTGCCCGGCTTGAGTCTCCCCCGGTTGCGCGTGTCGTTGATCGCAAACCAATCGGCAGCAGAGAGGATTGTATGAAGATTGGAATTCTCATTGTACGCGTGACGTTAGCGTCCGTTTTGGCCCTGCCTGCCGCCTCTCAGGAACTCTACAAGGCTCCTTCAAAAGGATCACATACTCGATGGGTCAGTCCTGAAAACCCGACAGGCCAGAAGGGAAAAGGTGGCCAGACGAACAAGGGAGCAAAGGGGAATGCGTTCTTCACTGTGAAGCCGGGTGCACAACAGATTTTGTTTGATGTCAAAGGAGCCGGTATCATCCGCCGGATGTGGATGAGCGGGACTATCCCGCGGAACGAGGAGCAGCGAAGGCTTGTGCGCATTGACATGTACTGGGACAATGCAAGGAAACCTGCGGTCTCTGCTCCAATCGGTGATTTCTTTGGCGTTGGATTGGGATTGGTCGTGCCATTCGAAAATGAGCTCTTCAGCAATCCCGAAGGACGATCGTTTAACTTCACTATTCCTATGCCCTTTCGTACAGCGGCAAAAATTGTCGTCACGAATGAGTCATCCTCCCATGCGTTGATCTGGTATGACATTGACTATATCACGCTGGAACAACTGCCGCTCGATGCGATGTATTTCCATGCATATTGGAGCCGAGACACGAAGACAACACTGGGGAGAGATTTTGAAATCCTCCCTACAGTGGAAGGAGTGGGAAGGTACCTGGGTACAAACATCGGTGTTCTGAGTGATTCTCTCTGCCGCGGCATGTGGTTTGGGGAGGGTGAAGTGAAAGTGTACCTTGACGGCGACTCGACGTCGCCTACGCTCGTACAAACCGGCACGGAGGACTATATTGGCTCGGGTTGGGGGCAGGGAGAATTCCACGGAAGATACAGCGGGTCGCTCGTTGCAGACAAAGCAAATGATATCTACGCTTTTTATCGTTATCATATACCAGATCCGGTGTACTTTCACCGCGATTGCCGTGTGACTATTCAACAGATAGGCAGCGCATCCACGGCCACCCTGCGGCGGTTGATGGCAAAGGGTGCAGAACTCAAACCGGTGTGGGTGTTCGATGCGCATGGTGAACCGGATGTTCTCAAAATCAAGGGAAGAGCACCCGACCAGATTCGTCTGCTGGACAGCGCCAATGTACCCGACATCCAGAGTCCGTTCTTCCCCAACGGCGCAGTCAATTACTATCGCCGTGACGATGTATCTGCAACCGCGTATTTCTATCTGAACAAGCCAGCCAGCTCCCTCCCTCCGCTTGCGGAACCTGAACTTCGCGTTGTACACATGAGAGAGGTTGTATGGAGCAAGGTGACGAAAAAGTATTGAATCAATGAACCGTGGACCAATGGACTGATTCTCACGTCTTCGGTTTCGAACAGAACAATACCGGCATTGAAATCTGCTCAGAGGGTGTCATGCACCACGACGAACTGAACGCTCTTCTCACCAGGATTCGGAACTGCCGGATCGGCATTATCGGCGATTTCTGCCTCGATGCGTATTTGCTTCTTGAGCCAGCAGCTTCCGAAACCTCGCTGGAAACAGGACTCTCGACAAGACCCGTTCGAACCCAACGCTATTCACTCGGAGCTGCCGGAAACGTCGTCAGCAATCTGCAGGCAATGGGAGTAGGAACGCTGCGCGCCTTTGGTGTTATCGGTGAGGATCCGTTCGGGCGGGAAATGAGTCAGCTTCTTTCTTCCAAAGGTGTTGACATCACGGGCTTGTTGGTACAACGGGAGCAATGGGACTCCCACGTCTACATGAAGCCTTACGAGCGCCAGCAGGAGCAACACCGCCTCGACTTCGGCAATTTCAACGCTCTACACCCTTCCACCTCAGCCTTGCTGATTGAAGCCGTCTCTGCTGCGCTCCCTTCACTGGACCTTGTTATCATTAACCAGCAAGTCCAACACGGCATCCATACGAATGAATTCAGAAATGAACTTCGGGCCCTCGTGCACAAACACCCCGGGAAGGACTTCATTGCCGATTCGCGGCATTTTCCGGATGAGTACGCCGGTTGCATGCGAAAGATCAATACGCAGGAAGCTTCCCGGCTCTTCGGGCTCGACCCCGCAACGATGGGTGCTGCCGAGCTTGAGAGTCTCGCCAAATCGCTTTTCCAGCGATGGAGAAAGCCGATATTCCTGACGCGTGGAGAAAATGGCTGCGTCGTCTGTGACGGGACGGGATACAAAGAGGTTCCGGGACTTCTGATTCTCTCCCCTGTGGATCCGGTCGGTGCCGGGGACAGCATGCTTGCAGGGATCGCAGCATCAATGGCTGTGGGGGCCGATCCGCTTCAGGCTGCAGAGCTTGGAAGTCTTGTCGCCGGCGTCACAGTTCAAAAACTCATGCAAACCGGGACTGCGACCGCTGAAGAGATACTGAAACTCGGCGCCAATCCCGACCGCCGCTACAAACCCGACCTGGCCCGCCAGATTCGAAAAGCTGTCTATCATTCGAATACCGAAATAGAGATTGTCAGCTCTCTTCCTCCCCATCGATCGTTCACCCACGTGATTTTCGACCACGACGGTACGCTCTCCACACTCCGCCAGGGATGGGAACTGATCATGGAACCGATGATGGTACGGGCGATCCTTGGTGAGAGCGAACGAGAAGCAGACGAAGCGCTCCATGCACACGTCGTTACCTCCGTGCGGGACTACATTGACAAGACGACCGGAATGCAGACGCTCGCACAGATGAAAGGGCTTGTGAGTCTGATTCAACGATTCAAATGTGTTCCGGAATCAGAAATCCTTGATGAATCCGGCTACAAACGGTTGTACAACGACGAATTGTCGACGCTTGTGAAAGGGCGCATACAGAAGCTCGAGCGGCACGAACTGAGCGTCAATGATTACACCATCAAGAACGCTTTCGAACTGCTGAATCGTTTACATCGAAACGGTGTCGTTCTGTATCTCGCCAGCGGGACTGATCGTGAAGATGTTGAGCGCGAAGCCGCGATACTCGGGTACGGAGATCTCTTTGGCGGCAGAATCTACGGAGCTGTCGGCGACGTGTCGTTCGAAGCAAAACGGATGGTGCTTGAGAAAATTCTTGCCGACATCGGCGATACAGCGCGCGAACATATCCTGACGTTCGGCGACGGGCCTGTCGAAATCCGGGAGACGCACAAACGCGGCGGTTACACCGTCGGCGTCGCGAGTGACGAGATCCGGCGACACGGCCTCAACAGCTCGAAACGGACGCGGCTCATCGAGGCAGGGGCTGATCTCATTGTTCCGGACTACGCCCAAATGGAACAACTGCTGGGACTTCTGTTCGAGTGAAGTTCGGTTCAGGAGCATAGTCAGCTCGTAGCGGTTGGCTGTTGGCGATCAGCTGCGCGCTGATCTCCTTGCGTCCCCCGAAACGAGTTTCGGACCACCACCGCGTCTTCTTCCCGCTTCCCTTTCTATCCCTTTCTGCCTATATTCAGGACGTTTCTCCGACGCTGCCGCCTCGGACTACGTTGCGACTACCGACAAATGTTGTAAGCAGGAGATTTTTCGCAATGCATCGCCTTGTTCTCGCCCTGGTGATTACGGCTCTGAGCTTCTCGTTTCTGTGCGGACAGACTCAGGGCAATACCAAGGACTCGGTACACACCACCTCCGCAAGAATCTTTCCGCTCCCCATACTCTTCTACACACCGGAGACTGGTGTGGCAGGGGGAGCTGCGGCTTTGTTGGTCTACCGTGATCCGTTCGCTCCCCGTGCCTCAAGCGTTACGGCCGACCTCATCTACACAGAAAAGAAGCAGATTGTCATAGAGCTTAGCGGCGATCAGTACTTCGGACAAGGGGGCTATCGTCTGCTCTCCGATATCAAGTTTCAGAAATATCCGAACAAGTTTTTCGGCACCGGAAACGCGACGGCTTCGGTAGACGAAGAGAACTACACGCAAACGTCGTTTCGTGTCAAAGCGTCGTTGTATGCGGGTATTTTCCCCCGGGTCAATGCCGGACCCGTCATACACTATGAGACCGTTTCAATGAGCGATGTCGAACCCGGGAAATTCATCTCTTCCAGCACCATCGCCGGGAGGAGCGGAGGTGTTTCATCCGGCCTTGGATTCGTCGCAAACTGGGATTCCCGCGATAACACCTTCGCGGCATTTTCCGGCAGTTTTTACCAGGTCACCGCTCTTTTCTACCAGCGTGCTTTCGGAAGCAACTACAACTATTCCGCTCTACAGTTTGATTTCCGAAATTTCTTTGAGGTGACCCCGGGTCATGTGCTTGCATTGAAGGCAAGCGGTGATTTCACGGGGGGCGATGTGCCGTTTCAGAATCTGGCACGCTTTGGCGGACAAGACTTCCTGCGCGGATATTTCGACGGTCGCTACAGGGATTACCATGCGGCTGGCATTCAGGCTGAGTACCGGCTTCCTGTCTGGTGGCGCTTCGGACTCGTTGGCTTTGCAGGCGTCGCCCAGGTCGCCAACCGAATCAGTCAATTTGGACTAGGAAGATTCTGGTTCGCGGGGGGGGCCGGAATCCGGTTCGCGTGGAATCCCGAGGAACGGGTAAACCTCAGGCTTGATTATGGAATTGGCAATAATTCCGATGGGATCTACATTACGATGACGGAAGCTTTTTGAGAGTGTTGAGGCAGGGAGTAGTGAAGTAGCTGAAAAGTAAGACGTGAGGAGGAAGACAACACAGAATACAGAGAGCAGATGGCAGATTACAGACTATCATGGAAATCAGACGATGAAGTTAGAACTGGAATTCCAATGACTCTCAGGCGTAGACATTTCAGCTTCATCTTCGCAATTCTCTTGTGTGTTCCTGCTCTCTCCCCGGCCCAAGTGTCGGGTGCGGGACGGGACACTCTTCAGTTCGTTTGGAAACGCTATGCGGGCAATCCGGTTTTCCCGGCGGTGCCGGGTACCTGGCGCGAGTCGCAGACAGCGAACCCCGATTTGCTTCTCAACGGTTCGATGTACTATATGTACTTTCGCGGTCAACGAGAAGGCCACGACCGAATCGGTGTTGCGACAATCCCGAAAGCGAAGTTTGATGGTGTGACATGGAATATCCATCCCGAACCCATCATTGATGTTGGCGACCCAGGTTCATGGGATGAGCGCCACGCTCTCGATCCCGCGGCCGTTCTTTTTCATGGGAAGGTCTTTCTGTACTATACCGGTTCAAGCCCGAGGTCGGACAGAGCGATCTGCCTCGCCGTTTCTGAGAACGGGATCGACTTCAAGAAATTTCTGCACAAGCCCGTCGTCATTGGCGGCGGTCCGGAGGTGGTCCTGCGAGGGGATACACTCTATCTGTACTTCTGGAAGGAAGTGCCGGGAAAAAAAGGATTCCAGATTCACTACGCAGTCTCAGTTGATGGTTACCACTTCACCGAACCCGATCAATCGCTCGTTCTCCCGGTCGGGAGCGAAGGCACGTGGGATAGTTTCACGGTCGAGACGCCGAGGATTTTCTCTGAAGGCAGGCTTTACTACATGGTCTATTGCGGGTCAGACAAGAACAAGGATTATCCATTCCATGCCGGACTCGCGACATCAGCCGATCTCATCCGCTGGACAAAGTACTCGAGCAATCCTATATTCAGCCGCGGCGAGGAAAGGCAATGGGATGAAGGTGCGATCTGGTTTACGACGGTCGAAAAGATCAACGGACGCTATTATATGTGGTATGAGGGATACGGAGGCGGCACTGCCCGCACAATACCTTATGGAAGCTATCTCAAAGGGGGAAAGTCCCAGGTTGGGATGGCGACGCTGGACGCGCCGTACTTCTATGTGAAGCCGGAGCCGACTTCGAAGTAGATACGCTGCGAAGTAGTTGAGTCGTGGAGTAGATAAGTACAATGTTCCGGAGTCACAAGCGGTATAGCCCGCGACGAAACGACCGGCGAACGTTCCCCGATCACTCTCCCCTCTGAGTCCCCTCCCTCTCAAACCGTATGATCCTCGAGATGAAACAGATCAAGGGAGCTGCAGGAACAGCGAAGAGCGGAGCCCTGTGAACCTCCCAGCCGGAGTGAACCCGCTCCTTAGGGCTGATTATCTAATGATTGGACTGCTATGTAAACTGAGGAGACTACGCTGGCAAGAAATTCGTAATTCAATCTATCTGGCGTATCGCTTTCCTTATGATAGTGCGGATTGCGGAGAAAGGCAGTATCGGTGACCATCAGCGCCGGGAAACCAGCTTTCCAGAACGAGGAGTGATCGGATAGAAACAGCGGGGGAATGAAACCGGGCGCGGTGAGACTTTCCACGCCGATTGCCCGATGGTCACGCATCGCCTTTCGTACAACCGACATCATGCCAAGGCTTTTCAGGTTCCCGACGAGAGCAATGTAGTTGCCGTACTTCGGATAGCGGCCAAGCAATCGCATCAATGGTGCCGGATAGATCTGCCGATAGTTCTCCCCTGCATACCCAAGCATTTCCAGAGCGAGCATTACCAGCACATTCTCTCCCTGCTGCTTCAACCCCTGCGCGTACTGCCGGCTCCCCATCAGATGAGTATAGAAGTAGGGAGGTTCTTCATGCGGAAACGCGACGAACTTGACTGTGCGTTGAACCGATTGATCCTTCAGGAGACGGGCGAGTTCGAGAAGTCCAGCGACACCGCTGGCGTTGTCATCTGCTCCAGGCGTGCCGACGACCGTGTCATAGTGCGCACCAACAATGATGCACGATTGATCTGGCCTGCTTCCTTGTTTCTCCGCAATCAGGTTCCGGACCTTTGCGCCTTCGCATTCATACGATTGCGATTCCACAACATAGCCAAGGCTGCAAAACTCCTGCTCGATGAAATCACCGGCGGCATTCAGCACATGAGGGAAACGACCATGTCGGGATGGGTACTTGGTGGCGAGAACCTCGACGATTCTGCGGGCTCGTGAGGCAATAGTGGACAATTCGGATTGATTCATCTGGCTTGAATGTAGCGCGGAATTGTCCGAATGTCCAATTGGTCGTAAGGCGAAGCGTCGCTTCACCCAACTGAACGTCGCGACTTGCGCAAAAACAATAAAAAATGGCCGCGGTGGACACCCGCGGCCATTGATCGGATTCGTACGGCGAAGCGCCGCTTCACCCACGCATTATTGTGGACGCCCGACGACCGGCCGGCCGCCGGGTCTGCCCATTTGGTACAGCTTGGCATATTCATCATCAGGGAACGGCTTCTCGAGCAGATTCTTGTACCAGAACCGGGCCGCTTCCACGCGCGAGTGAACCGATTTCGCGCCGCCCCAGCCGTGCCTGCCGTTTGGATACAGCATCAGCTCAAAGTTTTTTCCGAGGTCCTCGAGCTTGTCGACCAATTGAATGCTGTTCTGCATATGCACGTTGTCATCCAGCGTGCCGTGAACGATGCGAAGTCCGTTCTTGTACTTATCCGCGTACGTCATGACAGAACCCGCTTTGTACCCCTCCGGATTTTCGGCGGGTGTGTCCATGAATCGTTCGGTATAGTGAGTATCGTACAGTTTCCAGTCGGTCGGTGAAGAGCTGGCGATTCCGAACGTAAAGTACTCGGAACCGAAGGTCAGCGCCATCGCCGTGACGTATCCGCCGTAGCTGCCCCCCGTGATGCCTACTCTCTTGGGATCCGCGTACGATTTCGTCCGCAGCCATTTCACCCATTCGACATAATCGTTCATTTCCCATTTGCCAAGACACCGGTGCATCAAAGCAACTCCTTCTTTCCCGTGATGGCCAGCTCCGCGATGATCAATTGCGATCTGAATCATGCCCTGTTCGGCGTACCACTGGTTTCCGGTTCCCTTCCAACCATCGAAAACCGTACCGGAATTCGGACCGCCATAGACGCTGATAAGCACGGGGTACTTCTTGTTCGGGTCAAGGTCGAACGGAAGCGTGATGACCGCTGGGAGTTTGTATCCGTCCGGCGTGGTCATATACACGAGCTCGGTCTTCGCAAGGTCATAGTTGTCGAATTCTTTTCCCTTTGCGTCACCGATTTCCCGGAGCATTTTCCCATCATCGTTGCAGACAGCCATTTTCTGCGGCGCGGCCACGTTCGAATAGGTCGTAATGAAGTATCCGCCTTTCGGTGAGAACCGCACGGAATGAGTAAACTCCCCGAACGTCAGACGGGTCAATCCTTTTCCGTTCATTTTCACCTTGTAGAGATCGGTTCGCGTGGAGGCTTCTTTCCTTGCCGAGAAATAGACCAGCCCTTCTTCTTCATCAACCAGGAGGATGTCGGTCACCTGCCACTTTCCTTCGGTGATCCGGTTTTTGAGCTTCCCATCCATACCGTACAGGTAAAGATGCATCCATCCGTCCTTGTCAGTCTTGACGATGAATCCTTTGTTGTTCTTCAGGAACTCGATCTTTTCAAACCATTCAACCCATGAGGCCTGATGCTCGGCATAGATCTCATGTTTCTTTCCGGACGCGGGATCAACGCCAATAATCTTCAGGTCGTCCTGACCCCGGTTCATCCACTGCGCCCAGAGCTCTTTACTGTCAGGTGTCCAGAACGGCGTTCCGAAATACTGATCGTCTTTCTCATTGAAATCGGCCCAGACGACATTCCCTCCGGCTGACGGGACTATTCCTACACGCACTTCGGGATTTGGATCGCCCGGTTTCGGATATGCCGTTTCCTCCAGGTATCCGTGCTGGCCATCCGCGCTGTAAAGAGGAAACACCGGAACTTTCGAATCATCGAAACGCATGAAGGCCAGCTTCTTGCTGTCAGGCGCCCACCAGAAGGCCCTGTACCGGGTGGCCCGGCCAAGTATTTCCTCCATATACACCCACGAAGCATAGCCGTTATAAACTAGCTTTGCCCCGTCTGACGTGTACTGGATTTCTTTTCCACTGTTGAGGTCAACGGCGAACAGGTTGTTGTCGCGCGTGAACGCAACATAGTTGCCGTCCGGAGAGAGTGTAGGATTCTTCTCCTCAGCCGGCGATTGCGTCAGGCGCTTGAACTCTTTTGTCGCGGTGCTGAGGAGGTACAGATCCTTATCCTTCACGTAGATGACTCTTGTTCGAGCCTCGTTAACTGCTGCAGGGAAATTCACGTTGACATCGGAACCGACAACATCCTTGAACTGGCTGAGATCGGCGGTCTTCGGCGGCACTTCCTTTTCTTTCCCGGACTTTGCGTCGACGGAATAGTATTTCGCCGGCTCCCCTTCTTTCCGCCTCATTTCCAGATAGTGCGAATCGTCTTCCCAGCCCGTGATGTTCGGAAGCTGTGCCGTCAGGCCGGTTTCCGCTCCACGATAGATCTGGTCGAACGTCAGACGCTTCTTCTGCTGCGCCGAGGCGAACACGGCAAGCGTCAGCATCAGAAGCGAAAGAATCAGATACCTTACAAAGATTCGTTGTTTCATTTCATCTCCACAGAAAGAGTTTTCAGTTTCGCGTTTCAAGCTTGGAGTTTAAAGGTTCGGTTTTTGAGTCTTCAATCCCCCTGTCACTTGGACTTGCTCGAGTGCGTTCCTCCCTTTTCGGAGTTGATCGTCACAGTATAGGGACCGCTTCCGCGAACAATCCATCGCACGTAGACAGCATTCATGCCGGGAATATTTTCTACTTCGAGTCGTTCTGGGTGGTGCTTCTGCTCCTGCGCCAGACCAAAGAAACGATTCTGCAGAACGGCGCCGGAGATAACGTCGCCGCCTTTGATGCTCACCCAATCCGGTCTCGTGATTCTGTTTCTCTGGTCCTGAAGTGTGTGCGTCGGGATGACCCTGTTGTTCCGCACGACGGCCGTCACCTCTGTGAGACCGCCCTGCAGAGACTTCGCATAGACACTGTCAACTTCAACCATCGGTGTATGGTATAAGTGGAAAAGGGTGAATGCCATGTTGCGGTGACACATATCTTCGATCATGAATGAGGGGGCCGTTCGCGTCCATGCCTTTTTGAATCCGCCGACCTCAATTTCACCAAACTGCGGATGGTTGTGCTTCTTCCACGGCACCACGCCTTCCTCAAACAGCAGGATCTTATCGAACCGATAGAGTGTACTCCGGTCTCGCTGCCCTTCGCCTTCCTCCCGCTGACGCCTGAAGTAATCGAAATTCGTCCAGAGCTCATTGGAAAACGTCACGATCCCGCGGGCTCCGTACAGCCAGTCAATTTCTCCTCCATACACGGTGTACAAATCCTTATAGATAACAATGTAGCGGTACCCCGGAAGCATTTCTTCACCGAGCTTCCCAAGGAAATCATACGTCTGGATGTCGACCGGGCTGTAGGTACGCAAGTCGGTTTGCGCGCCGGGACCCCGTAAAATCATGCCGCCATTATTGTGAAACGACTGAGCCGCGGCAATATTGGGATGCGCGAGGACAAATTCTGAGACAGCCCGGTTCTCGGGAAATGTGAATGGATAATGATCCGCTCCACCCTGAACATAGCGGGGCGCCCAGTTCCATCCCCAGTCGCGGTTCGGGTCGTACGATCCGGGACCGTCTTCGTTGACAAGCCCATCGCCATCGTTGTCGATGCCCTCGCTGCCGAGTAACGCGTATTGACCGAGTTGGTCTGCTTTCGCCGGAAGCATGATACGGGAATCATCCGGATCCACCACCCATCGCCCGTTCGGATCCTTGATGCGCATCTGCGTGATGTTTCCATCACCATCGAGGTCATCAAGAGCATCTTCATCCATGACACCGTCTCCGTCATCATCACGCGGAACGAGTCCGCTCCTTGGAGAGGACGCTGTGTTTGGCTGATGGATGAAGTGGTCGCGTGCATCGGGATTGATCGTCGGGACTATGTACAGCGTCTTCTCGTCGAGGAGCTTGTGAATCCAGTCGTTGGAAGCATACATCTCGGTCACATACCATGCCGTATAGAGAGCGACCTCCGCCCCCTGGATTTCGTTGGAGTGGATGTTTCCGTCGATGTACATTGCCGGTTTCTTGTCGGGATCCCCGTTCGAGAAGTTCGACACCGTGATAACCCACATGTCCTTTCCCTTATACGACTTGCCGATGCTCTTCACCTTGGCAAGGTTGGGATATGCCTTTTCGATGCGCCGCATGATTTCCGACAACTGGTCGGTGTCGTAGTAACGGTTCCACGCAATTTCGACCTTCGGGTTGTTCGGCGCGCCCATGGCTTTCAGGGCGCTTTCGGTCATTTCCTTTTTTGTCTGTGCTTCTGACGTGAACACAAGCGCCACCGCGAACAGGACAATGAGTCCTGTCAATCGAAATGTGAGTTTCGTTTTCATGGCCGGCCTCCTTCCCGCAGCGTGATCGTTTCCGTTGCTTTGCCTGCGATGGGGCTCTCCGCTGTGACCGTCACCGTGGAACCGGCCTTTCCAACAACAAGCCAGCTTACGGTCTGGTATCCTCCGTTCCCCTTGATCGGCCGCAGCGATTGCTTTGCCCGTCCGCTCGCAACCGATTGGTCCTTCGCGATGCCGAGAGTCAGATAGACATTGCGCGGCCATCGGACACGCGCACCAAGACTGCTGTTCGTCGGCAGGTACCCTTTGTTGACGACGTCGATCGTCACACGATACACGTTGTCATTCAGCTTCTCCACTTTGGTATTGCCGAGAGCAACAGACGGAAGTTGCCCTGCAAGGTACGTGATGAACTTCGTATACGGCTGGGAATATACGTTCAGACTGTCGGCCGGGGGATTGTAGAGAACGTACGGCTTGGGACCTCCGATCTCCACTTCCCTGTCGGGGAAGTCGGGGTGTTTTACTTTCGTCCAGGCGACCGCCACATCCTTATACCCGTTCGTGTCGTACCATTTCAACGCGCGAAGCTGTTCTGTGTATTCGTCGGACGGAGTCTCGCTGGCCGCCCGCCCTGCCGCGGGAGGTCTCATTCTTCTGGCTGTATCCGTGCCTGCCGAAGAATCGCGTTTGACCACCATGGGTGCCCACCAGGGGCGGACAGAGAACGACCACCGCCCAGTGTGGTAGTAGACCCATTCTGAAAACGCACCGCTCCCTTTTTTCGTGTCGGGAGCATCCTTCAATTTTGTAATATCGTTGAACTGTTTGCTTATGTACTCATAATACGGCTGATCGTCTTCAAGGACCGAGGTCACCGCAGTGTTCGCCGCTTCGTCCAGCGTCCGTCCGGACATCATGCCTCCGCCAGCTCCCCCACCGCCGCCTCCCCGCCCGGAAGGAACTCCCGAAGCGGGCGCATCGGCAGTCGTTCCCAGCCGCCGCGGCTCACTCTTCCACGGTGTCGTCAGGTTGTCATTCGGAGAGAATGAAAAAACGGCACCGATGTTCTGATGATTAAACATGAAATCTGCCACAGCCCTCGTCTCAACTTCGGAAACCTGGTGTACGCCGGCATTCGCTGAGAAATATTGATAATTGAACGGGAAGTTGCGGTTGAAGTCGACGCCGCCGACGGCGTCTTCATTCCACTGTTCGTCCTTGTCGTTATCAATCCCCTCGCTGTACAAAAGATACCCTCCCCGCTCCCCCTTCGCAGGATCGGCTTTCTTGAGGAGTCGGCCATCTTCCGGGTGAGCCATCCACTCACCGCGCGGGTCTTTCACGCGCATCATCGTAATTACACCGTCGTTATTGAGATCATCCGCATCATCTTCGTCGACTTGACCGTCATGGTCATCGTCTGTAGCCCTGTAGTTTGTTGAGCGCTCCCGCAGAGGTTTCTGAAAATATGCTTCCATTGCGTCGGGGCCGACCCGCGGGATGACGTACACCGTTGTAGTCTGGAGCAACTTCGTCACGCTGTCGACCTTGCCATAACTCTTCGCAAGTTGTTCTGCGAACCTCAACGCCATTTCACTTCCCGCAACCTGCACTGCATCGACGCCTCCGACCACAAGAATCGCACGCGGCTGGTCCGGATCTCCCTTTCGAATCGTGATGAGCCAGATATCGCGCCCTTTAAGGGTTTTGCCAAGCGATTCCGTTTTCACGATTTCGCTGTACGTTGAGGATAAGCTCTTGATGGCCTGAGTCATCTCGTCGAATGAATGATATTTCGACGGTATTCCCTGGCCGTGGAGAGCACCACCGGCAAACGTGGCGAGCAGCACAGCGATGCAAACAACGAGCAGTCTTCTCATAGGAAGCTCCATGGATTGGTTGATGCAATGCCTCCGAGAAGGCACGGTTTGGTTGGACAATGGACGAAGAACGTAACGTGAATAAACGGAGTGATCCCTTGATTGTTTCCCAAAAATAGGGAAATCCCACAGAAAAACCATCAGCAGATGGGAATACGTCGAAAAACTCAGGATCCATGTTGCAGAAGGATTGCTGCGTTCGGGTCACGACATGCCGTGTCCCGAACGGCCAAGGCTATTCTCCGACCGCAGCCCCGCTTCTCCGCGGGTCACTGCAGCCAATCAGCAAGTTCGTTCGGGCATCGTACATGATTGACTGTACTGCTCCAAAATATGCCCGAAACGCCTCAGATCGTTTTACCTCGTGTCCCAGAGTCTCGAGCTGCAGAAGGCTGGTTGCCGGGAAGCGGTTTTCGATCTCCAGCTCGCGTTGCGAGTAGATGCTGAACATGCGAGGCGCGTACACCGCTTCACGCAACGGCATTTTGAAATCAATCAGATTCACAATCACCTGGGCAACGGTGGAGAGGATGAGGTCACCCCCCGGCGTGCCCACAGTATAGAGTGGCCGACCATCTTTCAGAATGATCGTCGGCACGAGACTGGTCACCACGCGTTTGTGCGGTTGCAGGCTGTTCGGGTGTTTCGGATCGATGTTGAAATTCTGCATTTCATTGTTCAGAATGAATCCGCCCCCCTCTATCGTTTGCCCCGTTCCAAACAAACTGCTGAGTGTGATGGTTAGCGAAACCGTGTTGCCTTCGATATCCATGACACACAGTTGCGTCGTGTTCTTGTCCGCAATCCGGCCGGCTTCGATCTGCTCCGGAGCGCGCGCGTGAGCGAGGTCGATGTGCAGGAATCGTTGGAACGCGTACGCATCAGACGTGACGGTGACGACCGGGATCGTGCTGAAAGCCGGGTCCCCGTTGTGCGTCGCCTCGTCCTTATACATCAGCTTGGACATTTCCGCAAACAGATGGAGATTGTAGTCATTGTTCTTCCGGCATTCCTGGAGATCAAAGAACTTGAGAATGTTGAGCGCTTCGATCAGGAATATGCCGCCGCATGGAGGAGGTGTGGTCATGATCGTATGGCCGCGGTATTCACCAACCAACGGTTCTCGCAGCAATGGTCTGTACGAAAGCAAATCTTCTTTCGTAATGAACCCCCCGCGTTTCTGAATGTCCCGGACGATGAGATCCGCGATCACACCTTTGTAGAATGCATCTGCTCCCCCCGACTGGATTGTCTGCAGTGATTTGCCATAGTCGGGGTTCTTCAGGAGAGTGCCGATCTTTGGGACCTGTCCATGCCCGTAGTAGAGGGATTTGGTGTACGGATCTTTCTCGAGAATCCGACGATATGATTCGAGGTTCAATGCGAGTGTGCTGTCGACTTCGAATCCCTGCAACGCGTAATCGACGGCAGGCTGAAGCACCGTTTTCCGGTCGAGCTTGCCGAAAGTTTCCCGTGCAAGTTCCAATCCGGCGACTGCCCCCGGAACAGACGCTCCCTTTGCTGAACGTGCCCATTCGGATTTCTTGTCTAGATCAAGCGTGTGGTAGGATGCTCCGTTGGGGGAAATGCCTTTGAAGTCCACGACCGTGGATTTCTTCTCTTTCGCATTGTATATCAGCATCATTCCTTCGCCGCCGATGCCGGATCCGTGAGGTTCGACGACGCCAAGCGCATAGGCCACCGCAACCGCGACATCGACGACATTGCCCCCTTTGTGATAGACTTCCAAGCCTGCTTTCGCCGCGAGCGGGTGAGCGGAAATCATGATCCTGGAACCACTGGCAACCCGCGCGAACTGGGCAGCAGAGGGGAGAATGAACAGGAAAACAACAAGAACGAGCGCTTTGACCCTTGCGAGCGATTTCATTGTTTCATCCTTGGGGATGACAGAGATTATGATCCTGAGGAGTCGTTCCGCACTTTTCCCCGCGCCAGCGACGCAAAAATCCCGATGAGGCATAATGCCGAAAAGATACTGAGAGCCAGTTGCATGCTTTGAAGGAATTTGGGGTAGTATTCCGGAGTGATTTGAGTTTTCCCCATCATCACAGCAAAGATCAGCATCACGATTCCCATGCTGAGCATTTGACCGGTCAGACGCATCGTGCCAAGCGTGGCCGACGCGACACCGTAGAGCCGTTTCTCAACGGAGCTCATGACAGCGTTCGTATTGGGCGAAGAGAACAGCGCGAAGCCAAACCCGAGAAGAAGGAGATAGATCGTTATCAGGATGAGGGAGGTTTCTGATCCGACGAAAGCGAAAAGCGCCAAACCGACGCAGATGATTCCCATGCCGATCGAAGCGACAACGCGTGGCTCGATAGTATCAGAAAGGCGTCCGGCAAACGGAGAAAACAAGGCCATCATAATCGGCTGGGCAACGAGTATGGCCCCTGCCATGAATGGATCGAGCCCTTTGACATATTGAAGGTACAGACTCATCAGAAACGTCACTGCGTACGTTGCACTATAATTGATGAGCGCAGCGGCATTGGAATAGGCGAACACGACGTTCCGGGCGAACAGGGTGACATCAAGGAGGGGCTTTGGAGCCTTTCGTTCCCACGCAACGAACGCGGTGAGTCCTGCCAATCCAGCGGTGAGCGTCCACGCTCCAAGAGCTCCCGGGAGCTTCGAGAATCCAATCATCAACATGGTAAGCGATACGGTATACAGCAGCGAGCCGGGAAAATCAAACGCTTCACCACGGGCTTCGGCCCATTCGGTTTTCAATTTCCACAGGACCAGGGCAATGATGAAGAGCCCGAGAATTGCATTGAGATAGAACAGGCTTCTCCAACCGAGGTGCTGCGTAAGAAATCCACCGATGAAGGGGCCGAGTGAGAGTCCGAAATAGGTGGCAGCCACGTTGATCCCCAGCACTCTTCCGCGCTCGGCGGGCGGATATGCTGAGGTAAGCATCGCCATCCCCGTGCTGAAGATCATTGCTGCGCCAACGCCCTGGAATGCACGGGTCAGAATCAGAATTGTTCCGGTTGGTGCAATGCCGCTCAGAAACGAAAAAGCGGTGAACGTGACGATGCCATAGATGAAGATTCTCCGACGGCCGTAGATGTCCGCCAGCCTTCCAAATGGAACAAGGAAGACCGCTGCCGCAAGAACGGCAGAGGTTGCGATCCAGCTCAGGGACAGCGCATCCATCGAGAATTCCCGACCGATGGATGGAAGTGCAATGTTCACGGAGGAGGCCATGAGAGGGGTCAGGAATGCGGCAGACGTAGATGCCGCGAGGGCTGCCCTTTTGTCGTCGACGATCATCATGGTGAGAAAATCGATCCTTGGAGTTCACACGTGAAGATCTGATGCAAGCGTTGAGGGGGAGTGACTTCAGGACTTCTCATCGCTCGTTCAGTTCTTCGTTCGATGCGGAGAAAGCGGAAGCAGGATAGCGATTTTTTCCGACGAGTTCCATGATTCAGCAGGAATCGCCCGGCGACCGTCAGGCTCAGAGAGTGGAGTGGATTTGAGGCACCCCAAAGATCAAGGTTGAGGCTCCTTCGCGAGTTCCATCGTCTCGCTTCTCTCATCTGCTGCAAGCCGGCTTCTGGGTTGAGAGACAAGCGGGACGATTGTAGAAAAGTTGAGCGATCGAACGGAGAGTTTCCAATTTTTGCGAATATCAGGATGGGGCTTGGTGGGTGCTACTCTTTGACCCGGTTCCCGCGATGGTGGCAGTTGCCGAAGCGGTCGCAATCAGCTTGTTTCTAGAATTGAATGCTTCCGCTGTCATTTGAAGGACTTGGGCGTTCCTCGAGACCACCGTTGCGCGAACGGTGAGATGGTCTTGCAATGCAATCGGCCGGATGAACTGGGTGTTCAGGTTCAGGGTGACGCACGGAACACGAGCGGCGAGATAGCTCAGAGGGCCAAAGACGTTGTCAAAGGCAGCAACGATGAAGCCGCCCTGCATCGTCCGCAGTGGGTTAAGGCTTTCTTCCAGGACCGGAAATGTGACGGCAAGAGAACGGCGCGATTCGTACTCCACGAACTTCGCCTGCATTGAGACAAAACAGTTCGGAGGAAATGTCGCACCCAAAGCGTGGTCGCGCGACAACAGCTGGAGTTCTTCTTCCAGGAGTACTAACGATGCGCTCATCATTCGGCGGAATAGGCAGTGTGCTCGGGCAAGCTGGTGAGGGGGGTGCGGGCGGAATACCTGTCTATCGCAAAACCGGGTCAGCTGCCACAGCCCACCATGATTCTGTCGTTCTCGTCAATCGATCGGCGAGATCGATGAGGAGCTTTTTCGCGAACTCCGGATGCTTCTCGACCAATTCATCGATCGTCATTTTTACGAACAGCACAGAGGTTGGTTCGATGGCTTGCAGTGTGGCTGTGCGCGGAATGTTCAGAATGCATCCCAATTCTCCGAAAATCGTACCGCGGGTGTTGACTTCAGCCACGGAAAAATCTCTCTTATAGACTCCGATTTTTCCTGTCAGAAGGATGTAGAATCCGTCAGCGGGATCTCCCATACTCGTGATCGTGTCGCCGATCGAATAGTATTTTTTCACCCCGGTGACTCCATACGCCGAGTTAGGCTGGTCACTCATCACTTCCTCATCTTCTATTGAAAGAAACGCTTCGTCCTGCTCTTCCAGTATACTTTTTCATGATGGCAAGTGCAAGTAGCGGCTTCCGCTCCCCCTCGTTCAGCGAAGTTACCGCTAACCCTCAAACAGAAATATGTCAATGCTTCCGGCCTCTTCTCTTTTCTCCATCTCAGGATGAGAATATTCTGCAGGGGTCAGAATTGAACCCGTGTGATGGCACTCACCGGGTTCTCACCCAAATGAGACCGGCTGACCAGGTTCAAGCTCCACGACAATGTTCTTCATCGACGCCGGGAGATTTTTTCTCAACTCAGCCGGCGTTCCTGCGAGGACAGGAAACGTGCCATAGTGCATGCCGACGACATGTTTTGGTTTCAACAGTTTGCATGCATACGCTGCTTCGCGTGGACCCATCGTGTACAGTCCGCCGATCGGGAGAAACGCGAGCGATGGTTTGTACAGATCGGCAATGGTCTTCATATCGCCGAAGACCGACGTATCTCCCGCGTGATAGACTCTGTAGCCGTTTTCGAATTCGATGACAAACCCTGCGGGTTCTCCGCCGGAAACCACCGTCCCGCCTGCATCAATACCGGAACTGTGCCTCGCATCGACCATCGTCACCTTCACACCAGCGATGGACATGGTCCCCCCTTTGTTCATTCCCTGCGCACCCATCACGCCTTGCTTCTGGAGGTAGAGACTGATTTCATGGATGGCGACCACCTGAGCCTGCGTGTGCTGCGCGATGCGAATTGTTTCACCCATGTGGTCGGAGTGCCCATGCGTGACGAGGATAAGGTCAACCGGCGCAACATCCTTTGCTCCTGGCGGCGACTTTGGATTTTGAAGCCACGGATCGATGAGCACGGCCTTCCCTCCCGGCGATTTCAGCAGAAACGCCGAGTGACCAAACCAGGTGACACTGAGCTTTTCCTTCTTTGCGGATGATGATTTCATGAAGTACGCCTTTCGTTTCCTGACCCTCACTTTTCCAGGAATTGCCTGCTCCTATCGAATCCGTTTCCATTTCATCGCCAGCTCCGCAACGCGCTTTCCAAGTGCCTCTCCTTTTTTCACGAATTCAGGCGCAATGGTTGTTTCGTTCCCCGATTTCCCGAAGGGGGCCTCAGCGGTGATTGCCGAAGCGCCAAACGCCGTTGTCCAATCCGGACCGCCGATGACAATCATGCCGAAGATCAGCATCGAGTGGAGAATGGTAAGCTGAGCTAGTTCTTCCCCTGCAGATATGCCACCAGCGGTGACAAACGCTGCCCCGATTTTATCACGCATCGGTGCTCCCTCGAACGGCCATCCATTCATAAATTTCACGACCTCAACGGCGATGGTCGCATTGTGCACCGGGCTTCCCACAACAATTGCGTCTGCCGCAAGCAGGTCTTCCTTGCTTGTTTCGGCAACACCAAGGATTTTTACGGTGACCGCCCCGGCCGATCGCGCTCCCCGTGCAACAGCTTCTGCCATTGTTTTCGTGTGTCCCTGCTGGCTGTAGTACGAAATCAGAACAGTCGCCCGCTCCTGCGCCGCCAAGGAACTGATCCACATAGAGGCAAAAAGTAATAGTGTCGCGGTGATTGGTGTCTTTCGCATGCACAGTTCCTTTCCCAGCGATACCTGAGAGTACCGCTTCATTGAATGATTACGATGTCTCGGTTGATGTTACTTCTTCGATACCGCGAAGGAGCCAATCATCGGCTTCACCAGGCGCTCATAGTCGGCAAACCGGAGCCGGATCAACTCATGGTGCGTTCCCGCATTGAACGATATCTCGCGATCCTCCGAGAGCAGCCTGTCGGCAAAGACGCGAAGATTGAAAAGATTACCGAACGGGGGCATCGCACCAATTTCGCACTCGGGAAAACGATCTTTGAATTCCGATTCGCTCGCAAGCTCCACGCTTGCAGCTCCGCTCGCCGCTTTCAGCTTCGTAAAGTCGACCATGGATGACGCCGGCAACACAGCCATTGCCATTGCGCCATCCATCCACACGATGACAGTTTTTGCCATCTCCTTCCCCGGAATATGGGCTGACTCGGCAACATCCCGAGCGGTGAACGCCGTGGAATGCGTCACGTTCACGTACTGAATTTGATTCTTGTCGAGAAATTCGACCAATGTTTTCAGGATCATAGCGGTCTCCTTTCTGTACTGTAACACGTTCACACTTTCAGGCGGGCCCAAAATGAAAAACCCACAGGCATGCTTCCTCAGCTGATCTGCGGGTCTCTTCTCAGGCCATACGCACCTGATGATTGTGGCGGGGAACCTTTGACACTTCTGAAACACTTTTGCTGCAGGCAAATGTAACAGAAAATAAGGCAAAATCAATCACAGGCAAAAATCATGACGAGCGGAACTGATCGAAGTGATTCGCGAGCCATTCTGCACTCTTTTCGGCAATGGCAAGTATCGTTACCTGGGGGTTCACACCCAAAGACGTGGGCATGACGCTGCCGTCAATGACGAACAGGCCTTTGACATCGTGAGACTGGCAGTGTGAGTCGACCACCGATCTCTTCGGGTCACTCCCCATGCGACAAGTTCCCAGCGGATGCGCGCTATACATCGCGATTTCATTTGTGCCCCACTCGGCAGCAGCCAGCTTCTTCGTTATGTCTCCGGCGGATAGGAATTCCGTCGGCCTCGCGTGCAGGGTCATGACCCTTCTCGCACCCGCGGCAAACTGCACCCGTGCTGCAATGTCAAGACCTTGTTTTAGATACTCGAGGTCCTTCCCCCGCAGGGAATAGGAGATGGACGCGCGGCCTTCATCGTTCACCGTCACACGTCCGCTTGACTCGATTTCTTTGACGAGAATTATCGTCGCGCCAATGTGCGGGTATGAACGCATCATTTCCCTGTGCATCGAGCCAAAACCCGGCAGCGCAAGGCCGGCAAGAACCGGATAGATCGGGACGGCCTCGAGCCAAAAGCCCCCCCCGTCCCCGTTCTTATTCAGGAACTCATCGCACATGGCCGACTGGGGAATCCCCCCTGCACCGTACATGATCTTCTCATACAACCCAAGTACCGCAGATGTAAGATGGAACGTCAGGTTTCTACCGACTTCGCCGCTGGAATTCGCGAGATTTGACTTCAGAAGAAGAACCGGCGAGTTGATGGCAGACCCGGCTACAATCACCACCGGCACTTCGATGGCAAAATCTGTTTTCACCCTCTGCGTCTGTTCGTCAAAGACCACTCCCGTGACGCGCTTGCTTGTCCCGCGGACCTCGATGTTGTTTGCACGGAAATTAGCGAACACCGTTGCTCCTGCAGCGGCGGCATCCGGAACATACGTTATGGCGACGGTTTTTTTCGCGTCAAACGGGCACCCGAGACCGCAGGCGCCGGCCTTCCTGCAATCTTGCGTGTTACGGCCGACCGCCCTTGATCGATACCCGAGCTGCTTCGCCCCGTCCAGAATTATTCGGTTGTTCGGATTGTGGTTCTCGAACGGTTCTTCATGGATATTAAGATAGCGCTCCACTCGTTCGAAGTACGGTTCCAGTTCCTTCGGTGAGAGCCCCTGGACACCATGATTCTGTTTCCATGCTCCAAGGACAAAGTCGGGAGTGCGGAGCGACGTGGTCCAGTTCACCGTCGAACTTCCGCCCACACAGCGCCCCTGCAGCACGGTGACCGAAAGATCATCCGTCGCCTGTCCCGCCCGCTGCTGGTACAGACGGGTGTAGGCCGTTTGCTCTGTCCCGTCGAACTCTTTCGCGCTGTAGTATCCTCCTTCTTCGAGGAGGATGACTTTCTTACCGGATTCTGCCAGCACCTTCGCGCTCGCGCCGCCGCCGCAACCGGAACCGATGATGCAGACATCAGCCGACTCGCGGACGGGGCCCTTGATGTCTTTTCCCTGGACGATCATGTGCGGTCCTCCGGCATAAACATGCCATCGAAGCCGATCTCTTTCCACGTACGGCTTTCTGTATAGAACATGCTCATCGACACGCGCTTGAGAGCCTGGAATCCGGTCCGGCGAAATCCGAATGAGCTCGTCATCCAGTCTTCGAGATAGGAGTCCTTGTCGGCCGCCGACATGTTCAGAAAACTCGATGTACGGAAATCAAAAAGGAATGTGAACAGCGGTGCATTGAAGACAGAGAACAATTGGTGCAGTTGTTCCTGGACCTCCGGATCCGCTCCTGCGAGAAACTCGTCTGCCCGCCCTGCCACGTTGACATCCTTTGTGCGAACCTGCCCGGGAGATGCCGGCCCGATCATTCGCTCGGCCACCGCTTCGAAGATGAGGTACTCTTTGGGGGAGAAGAACGACAGATCGTTCGGGACCTGATTTTCATCAGAGGCAAAGAGGATCTCCGTCGGGATCAGTCGCGCTGCCATCAGGAAGATAACTCCGGACATGGTTTCTTCCAGAAATTTTCGCCGCGAGGTCTTTTTGTTCTTCATCGTCGTCACTGTGCCAACACTCCAAGATACTTCAGTACACCATGCATCAACTCAACGCGCAGGTCTCTTTTGAGTATGGTTTCAAAGGGAAATCCCATTGCAACAACGCCGTAATCCTTGTTGTATCCAATTGCCGCACCGAATTGATTGCCGGCATACCGCAGAAGTTGCCGGCCCCCATGGCTCGGCACTATTGCGTCCGGCGATTCCACACTGTACACATCGCGGCTCAATTCTGAGTTGAATGCGAAAGGCCTGTCGTTCGGAAAGAACGCAGAGTCTGTGGAATAGACCAATCCGGAACGCGTGGCATGCCCCACCGACCAATCGAAGTGGAGAATGTTCCAGGCGAATCTGATGCTTGCGCTGTCTTCCTTCGGGTGTGAAAACAGATCGGTACCGATGTATGAGCCCGACACGAAGAGTTTTCCGCCTCCCTCAGAGTATCGGCGAAGCGCATTCTGCAGGGCAAGCGGAAACGTTCGAAACTGGACGCGTCGTGCAGAGTCGGCAATCTGCTTGGGCCAGGGGGTTTCTTTTTCTTTGCCGAGGATGAGATCGACAAACCTGTAGTCGCCGAGGTTGATGATCGAATCCATCACGGCATCGCTGCTTGCCGAACAGAACGAAAGACCGCACGACTTGAGTGCCCGCCCATGAGTGTACGGGTAGTCAAACGAATTGCCCGCGACCACCTTCGTCTCGTTGTCTGAAAAACTTGCACCGTGGCCGGGTCCGTCATTCGAACGAAAGGCCGACGACCTGTCAAAGTCGAATTGTTCTCCGGTGATTCCAAGTTCATAGTGATCGGGGACGCCGCGGTCATGGGAGGAAACGAATCCCTCATACTCCCCCGCCTCCACTGTACCTGGCCCCGCAACGCGGTGGAAACCGTTCACAATAAGAGCGCGTGTTCCCTCATGGGGTTGAGAACAGACCGCGAGAATTTCGGACGGGAAACTCTCTCCGCCATCATTGACCGCTGTAACTTTGAAACTGTAGATGACTCCCGGCTTCAGTTTCTTCACCACCATCGGGAGTGTGTCAACGACAACGCCGTTGTCAAAACCGCCATCATCCAGCCTCGTATACACGACGTAGCGGTTTGGTACCGCAGTCGGTTCAAGGGAATCGGGTCGCATCTTCCAGTTCAAGATCGCGTTTCCGTCTGCATCAAGCTCTGCCGAAAAGTGCGTCACGGGCAGCGGCTGGACAACGTACGGCTCTTGACGCTCCGTGGCAAGGAATCGGAGCATTCCCTTGTAGATCGATCGAGCCACATCGAAACGGAACCGGGGGTCCAGTACAAACTTCATGTCGAGATAGTTCTGATGCGACAGGAGCTCGAGCAGGAGCGAGGGCATGTTGGGACGCACCGCCTCTGCATAGCTGGAATTCATCAGCTGGCGCCGCTGCCACGCAGGATCATATTTGGAGCGGACGTCATTCACAATCTGTGTCTGCACCAGATCGGCAAGATCGCGGTTGGCAAACCTGGAAACGCTGTCGGGAAAGACATTCGATCTCTTCGCATCCGGAATACTGTAAATAGACAGCGTGCCGATGGTCGTATCGTTGTGCGTGATACCGGCGTCCGTGTGGAATGCCATGGAGAGGTCGATCGGGATGCCGAGCCCCTTTTCATCTCTCTTTCTATTTGGACCGTACGGCGCGCCTGTCAGGTAGTTCAAGTATTCCGGGCGGCTTTGATAGTCGTCCCGATAGTCGTCTTTGTCGCTGGTGAAATTATACACGATCGTATCGGGCATGCCGGCGAATTGAAGATAGTAACGGCTTCCTTCAGCGTACCGCGGTCTTCCGCTCGTTCTTCCGTTGCGGGCGATTATTCCCATCCCGCCGCCGAACCGGACGCCATCAGCCGTGACGAAGCCCATCGGCCCCTGGCTCTCGTTGCTCAGCACAACAGATCCCGATGCGCGGTTCCTGCCTGCGGTGAACTTGAATGTTCCCAGATAGATCCATGTACCGCCGCCGATGCGTTGGTTCACAACAAATTCGGTCTTTCCGCCAAGGTGGTGAACTGCATAATGTGCGTCGACTATGCTGCTGTCTGATGATTTGTAGGAGATGTACACAGCGTACTCTCCTGATTCGGGAATCTGGGGTACCCATGCGGCCCCGGCGGTTGCAGACTGTTCTGACCGGATGATTCGAAACGTTCCCTGCGTGAGAGGATTGACACCGGGGCCGTACGGCGGTGCGCCGACGGCGAATCCAGATCCCGAACCGCTTTCCCAGCGAACAGCGGGTTGCGATATTTCCGAGTACCCTGATGAAGGAGAATCGTTGTCCACCATTGCTTCGTTCGTTTGCACATCCCGCTCGCGCGGAAGGAACACGTTCGCTCCGGCATTCTCCAGCATCGGAACCAGGTATGGAAGAACAAACGATGTCGGGATGAGATCTTCCACCATCATGAACAGACGCGGCCGCTGCCACTCCCATCTGTCCAGTTCACGATTGTAGTACCAGCCATGACTGTTCCACACTCCGATATTGCGGTTCTGGAGCCCCTTCGATGGCTCAAATGGTTTGCTGATATTCCGCACCACCGGCAATGGTCTATCGGCCCTGGCGACGGGAAGCCGGGTCTTGTCGAATTGTGATGTATCGGTGCGGAAGTAGTTCGGCACAAGCTGCTCGAGTGGTCGTCGGAGTGCTTGAATGGAGAACGTGTAACCCTCGAAGTACTCAGCAAAGAATGTCTGTACCTGACGGTATACTTCCCTCACGTTGTCATTCCGATATGGCATTGCGGCAAACGCATCGTTGAAGTGAATTTCGACAACCTTCTCCACGAGATCGACGTTTACAGTGTCGATGCGGGTTCGCGGCGGGAGTTCGAATGTGAATTTCTTCGCGATGACTTCGGACTTGAATTCGGAGATCTTCTCTGACGTGGTCAGCCTTGGCCGGTAGATGCCGAGAGTGCGAAGGATGCCGCAACCGGAGAATGTGAATGCGATAAGTGTTAACAATAGTAGGAACGTCTTACGCTTTTTCATGGAAGCCGGGGGTTTCTTGTACAGGATGTGAATTGAAGACAGCGACAAGAACGAATGTGTTTAAACCACAATGCGTATTCGGTACCGTCGGGCTAAATCCCTCTTGATCGATCGCCCTCTCGGCTGGTGGGCCTCGTTCACCCAGACAAATCCGCCAGAAACCGTCGATAGAACCTGAGACTTCCGATGAGCAGGATGCCCCCCATGGCGGTGTAGGGAATGGAAAGGTAGTACTTCGGTATCGCCGCATCGCGCAGCATGATGCCAATCGTCATCATCAACGCTATCATCATGTAACCGTGCCAGGCGGTAAATGCGAAGAGGCAGGCGCGTTCTGGCAACTTGTTGATACGGTCGAGGTTTTTCTGAACCACCTTCATGAAGACAAAAAGGTATCCTGCGATCGCCAGGCCGATGCCTATCGATTCCAGAGCGAACTCCGTACCAAGCGGAAGCGCCTCCAGCCAGATCTCCCCCCTCACACACAGCACCACACCGGCGATTGTCCAAAGCACTCCGGCAATGGCGAAAAGGTAGTGCCGCGGTACGGCAGGATTGAGCTTCGTGATCAGTGAGGCATTGAGCTGTTTCATTGTCTCAACAAGCTTCTGAATATGGTTTTCGCCCCGCGGACGCCGGGGCAGGGACAAAATATAGCCGAGAAAGTGGACAGAACCAACACGTTGGAGCACCTGCCCCCTGAGTCCCGGCGTAAGGCATTCAAAGCAACGGACTTGACCCTTTCTTTCCCAGGTTATCAATGTTGCGATTCAGTTAGGAACTGATTAGAAGTTTTGCTATCTTATAGATGACAAAAAACAGTACACCGTCTATTCTCTTTCGGGAGAGTCCATTTCGCACTTTTTGTGCACAATGGACACGCCTCCAGATTCTCCCGCTTCAGGGATCTTGCCGAAAGGCAGGGGACCAAAAAGCGGAACTGCTGACGAACCGCACGAAACCTTCCAAGGTTGAAACGCCGTTAACAGATGAGGCTCCCGGGTTAACACTCGGGCAGCGATGAGTAGTTCAGAAATCCGTATGTTCGGCGTACACCTTGCCCGACGGTAGAGTCGGGTTGTAAAAAAACAAGAAAGGACGAGTTCCATGGAAAAAGGAACAGTCAAATGGTTCAACGCAGCAAAAGGTTTCGGCTTTATTTCACGCGCTGGTGGAGAAGATGTATTTGTCCACTTTAAGGCGATTTCAGGCGGCGGATTCAAGAGTCTGAACGAAGGAGATACGGTTGAGTTCGATGTCGAGAAGGGCCCCAAGGGTCTTCAGGCGTCGAATGTCACTGTTGTCTAAACGAGACTTCGAAACCAAAACAAAAAACCCCGCTCACAAGGCGGGGTTTTTCATTTTCTGGAATCGAAGACGATTGAGATCTCATCGGCTCCGATCAACTGCCACAATCAATAACTGACCGGATGGAGAGGGTTGCTGGTCAAACCTGTACTACCACCTGCGACCGCCTCCGCCACCGCCGCCTCCTTTGTACCCTCCACGTGAACCACCGCCGGATCGACCTTGTGACGAATGTTCCGGACGCGGTCTGGCTTCGTTGACGTCCATCGATCGGCCCATAAATTCTTTGCCATGCAAACCTGCAATGGCTGCTTCAGCTTCCGCCTTGACACCCATTTCCACAAAGCCAAATCCCTTGGACACGTTGTTCGAGCGATCTTTGATGATGCTCACCGAATCAAGAGTCCCGAAGGCCTGAAACGCCTCCCGCAGGTTATCTTCTGTTACGTCGCGCGACAGGTTGCCAACATAGAGCTTCATACAGACCTCCACAATAATGAAGAATGGGAAACATGAATGCCGGCCGCGGCGGCGAGCCTTCTGACGATTGACATCGTCGGAGGAAGGCAACTGTGGTTGGCAGGGAAAACGAATGAGGAAAAGCCATGGACCGCCTGTCTGAGAGGTTCGTTTCTCTCAAGCCGGGATCCGTCAGCAGATGGGATCAGAACGCATCCACAACTATCCACCTGGCATTCCCGTAGGAAACATACCTGAAATATCAATCGTTTCCAAATCAATTCGGATCCTTCCGCCCCGCAGGCGCTTTTTCGGCTAACGCTGTCTGTATTCACACATTCGATGGGGGCGCGCTCCCTTGTTATTCGTGCAGTTCTTTCATAGTTTGAAACGAACCAGAATGAAAAAACAATCTGAGGCCCCGATGGTCACCGAACGACGCAAAAAGGTTTTGATCGTCGACGACGAGTCGAGCATGGTTTCTGTTCTACAACGGCATGTCTCGAACGCCGGATATGAATTCGTCAGTGCGTCCAATGGCCAGGAAGCACTCGAGAAGATCGAAAAGGAAGAGCCGGATCTGGTGTTGCTCGACCTGGTCATGCCAGGCATGAACGGGTTTGAAACCTGCAGGCGCATACGCGAGAATGAGAAGACGAAGAAACTTCCCGTCCTCATCATTACTGCTTTGCGAGGCCAGTCAGATTCCGCCGCCGCTACCGCGAGCGGGGCAAACGAATTCATCGTGAAACCCATAGACGGCGCAGAACTGGCAAAACGGCTTCGCGCCCGCCTCGGCTCTCCGTTCAAGGTCTAGCCGCCAGCAGATCACCATCGACGAGTTGGTTCGTACCACTGGAGCCCCGACGTGAACGCCGGGGCTCTTCTGTGAGCGGGCTTGCCCTGGCCACCCGTGTCTCTTTTGTTGCTTCCCTTTTCCTTTGTCCCTACATTCTTCCAAGTTCAAGCGAATCAATGACCTGGCGATTACCTCGGATTTTGGCTAAAACTCGGACCAAGGCGCTTTCGCTGAAACGTCCCTGCCATTGGGAGTGTTATAGAATGACAAGGAATATGCATCCAAGGAGTGTCATGAGACTTTCTGCAGTCAAATTGTCCGTTTTCTTTCTCGCCTTGACCAGTCTCGCCCTCGGCGGCGCGAAACAAGGAACCGTCGTCGGCAAACATCTTCCGCTCAATGGCGTCCCGGGCGTCATCATGAAGAACAGACAGAACAGTCTCTATCTCCCCAACCGCGTTGTCATGAAACTGATGCCGCTCACAGCAACGTTTCTCTCAAAGACAGTCGCCGGTATTGCATCCATTGACCTCGTCCTCTCACGTGCGATGGGCGTGAGTTCTGCCCAGATGTTTCCAGTTGCGTCAGCCCCGCAGAAACCGGGCGACGTGGACCTTTCCCTGTTCTACACTGTCTCCTATTCGTCTCCCAACGACCCGTTTGCGCTCGCCGAAGAACTCTCCAGACTGCCTGAAGTACAATACGCTGAGCCTTGGTTCATCCAAAAACTCAACCGGGATTTTCAGCCGAATGACAGTCTTTATGTGTCCGGACTGCAATGGAGTTTGAAAAAGATCAACGCTCCCGCAGCGTGGGACGTTACGCAGGGAGATTCGACTATTGTTGTCGCTATCGTCGACAGCGGCGTTGAACTCGATCACCCGGATTTGCAGCCCAATATCTTTCTCAACCGCGGGGAAACCGGCTTTGACGCGCTGGGACGCGACAAGCGATCCAACAGCGTCGATGACGATGGTGACGGGTATGTCGATAATTGGCGCGGATGGGATCTGGTTGGCGCGCAGTACCAAACATTTGACCCGGCCGAAACCCGCGGGGACAACAACCCGTCACCGACAGGCGTGAATAATAATCATGGAACTCATGTCGCCGGAATCGTTGCCGCAGCCACCAATAACCTGATCGGGGTCGCTTCCCTTGCTTCGAAGTGCAGGATCCTTGCCGTCAAGACTACGGCGGACAATGATATTCGCGGCGGCGGTGATGCATACGTTCTCGCAGGATATCAAGGGATCGTCTACGCCGTCACGATGGGAGCAAAAATAATCAACTGCAGTTGGGGATCGGCGGGGGGTGCTCAGACGGAACAGGACATCATCGATTTTGCCATCCAACGCGGAGCGCTTGTGATCGGCGCTGCGGGAAACGAAACGTCAAGCACCTTTTTTTCTCCCGCCGATTATCGCGGCGCACTCAGTGTTGCCGCCACAGATGTAAACGATAAGCTCGCGTGGTTTTCAAACTACGGTATGAACATTGACGTCTGCGCACCCGGCGAAAACATCACGAGCACGCTGTACTCTCACACCTATGCTTCCTGGAGCGGCACATCCATGGCTAGCCCCCTTGCAGCATCGCTCGCAGCGCTGGTGAAATGGAAATATCCATCCTACACAAATCTCCAGATTGCCGAACAGGTGCGGGTCACGTGTGACAATATTGATGCTCTCAACCCGGCGTACGCCGGATCACTCGGGCGTGGACGCATCAACGCCTACCGGGCTCTGACGGTCAACACTCTTCCGTCGGTACGACTGCAAACCTACACGATCAGTGACTTCCCGGGGGGCAATGGAAACGGAATACCACAGGCAGCCGAGACGCTGAGCGTGGCCTGCATGTTCAGAAATTTTCTTGCTCCGACATCCCCTTCAGCTGTTGTGCGCATCACTTCTGATTCTCCCTACCTTGTCGTTACACAAGGCACATTTTCCATTGGTTCGCTCCGAACACTCGACAGCGCGAATAACAAATCAGCCCCCTTCCGCGTCTATGTGCAACCGACCGTTCCTCCGAGCTTCGAAGGGCACTTTCGGCTGACATTCAGCGACGGAAGTTTTACGGATACACAGGTAATTACGGTTCTGGTCAATCCCACGTTTGCAACACAGGATGTGAACGATGTTCGCCTTACGCTGACAAACAACGGCCGCTTGGGCTTCTACGATTTTCCCGACAATACCCAGGGGGTCGGATTTGTGTTCCACGGAGCGAATCACCTTTTCGAAGGTGGACTGATCATTGGCACTTCCCCCACCCAACTCGTGAATGTGGTCAGAAACATCACATCAGGACAGGACGAGGATCTGACGTCAAACGGATTCTTCACATTGAAAACGCCCGGGAGCAGTTCAGATCAGGATGGGTTCACGACGTTCAGCGACAGTGCGGCGCTCCCCTCAAACAGAGTCGGCGTTCAGGTAACGATGCGTTCCTACGCATATTCTGATCCTCTCGACTCAAAGTACATCATACTTCGGTACGATATCACAAACACGAGCCCATCAGCTCCCCTTACAAATCTCTACGCCGGCATCTTCCTTGATTGGGACATCGGTAAGACCAGTGAGGAGGTTGGGTCCAACTATTCGCGCTACGACGCGACGAGAAGCCTCGGGTATGCCTTCAGCAGCGTTGCCGGCGGTATCCGGGAATATCTCGGCATACGCGCACTGGACAGCGCTGCGTCATTCCGTTCTCTCGTCAACAGTCCCAGCATTGATCTGTCCTATGCTGCAAAATGGGGTTGGATGAGCGGCGGATTTGCGGCAAGTTCTGCGGGACCGGCTGACATTCACCAGGTAATTTCATCGGGGCCATATACGATTGCTCCATCGGGAACGAGGAGTGTTTCCTTTGCCCTTCTCGCCGGGGACAGCTCGCTGGCAAATCTCCAGCAGAACGCAGATGCCGCAAAAGCAAAATGGAGAAAATTGACAGTCGGAATTGCAGACGGCAGGTCGTCTGTGCCTCTGCAGTACGAGCTGAAGCAGAATTACCCGAACCCGTTTAATCCAACAACAGCTATCAGCTATCAGCTAACAGCCAATAGCCACGTCTCGCTGGATATTTTTGACGTTCTTGGAAGAAAAGTTGCCACGCTCGTCGACGAGGTACTTCAGCCGGGAGTCTATACTGTGCGCTGGAATGCGTCTTCATATCCAAGCGGAGTGTACTTCTATCGCCTTGAGGCCGGTGAGTTCCGGGCCACACGAAAACTCATGCTGCTGAAGTAACATCGCCCAACTTTGTTATTCGGTATTCGCTAATCGAGATTCATCATTCACTCGGTCAAGAGTTTGCATGAATTCCCCTTCAGATTTCGAGCGCTCCCTTTCTCCGTCCGAAGCCCGGCTACTGCCCGGACTCTCCACTCCCGCGCGCATCCAGGCGTTTCTGGACACTATTGAATATAGCGAGGAGGAACGATACCGATGTCCGCTCACTGTCCTCCGCGACAGAAAAGGGCATTGTTTCGATGGCGCTTTGTTCGCAGCTGCTATGCTGCGGCGCATCGGTCACCCTCCGCTGATTACGGATATCATCCCGAACGATAATGATGACGACCACATTCTTGCTCTCTACAAAGTGCGGGGTCACTGGGGTGCGGTGGCAAAATCGAATTACACCGGACTCCGGTACCGTGAGCCGGTGTTTCGGACGCTGCGCGAGCTGATCATGTCCTATTTCGAAGTTTTCTTCAACGCTGTTGGCGAGAAAACGATGCGTGCCTATACGAGACCTCTCAACCTCGCCTCATTCGATAGACTCGGCTGGATGACACATGACGAGGCGCTTGACGCTATCGGCGAGAAGCTCGATGACATCCGGAAAATCAAACCCCTCACTCCAGCCATGATTCGTGCTCTCTCGTATGCCGATGAGCGATCCGTACAAGCAGGCTTGCTCGGCGCAAAGGCTGCCGGTCTTTTCAAAGCAGTGAAGCGCGCTCCCCGTTCGACCTGAAACTGTTTACCTGGCTCTACAATGGATATCAAACCGGTTGTACTTGAAGGAACATACGTCCGCCTCGAACCGTTGACGCTGGAACACGTCCCGCGTCTCAGCGAGGTGGGACTTGATCCTGACCTCTGGCGCTGGACTCCATTTCTTTACAGCACGCCGTCTGACATGCGCGGTTACGTTCAGATTGCCCTGCGGGCAGAGGAACAGGGAACCGCCCTTCCTTTCGCCATGGTGGATCGCTCTTGCGGCCTCGTCATGGGCAGCACCCGCTTCGGCAGTATCGACGCTGCGAACTTGGGAGTTGAGATCGGCTGGACCTGGATAGCGCAGAGGTGGCAGAGAACGCCGATCAACACGGAGGCAAAGCACCTGATGCTCAGGCATGCTTTTGAGAAGTTCGGATGCATGAGAGTTCAATTCAAGACAGACTCTCTGAACACCCGGTCGCGTGCTGCACTGGTGCGCATCGGAGCTCGTGAAGAGGGGGTGTTCCGGAACCATATGATCACGTATTCAGGACGGATCCGCCACACGGTGTACTTCAGCATCATCAAATCCGAATGGCCGCTTGTCAAGGCTCAGCTCGAGGACAAACTGCAACGACCTTTTCACCCCGAAATCTGAAGCGGTTTCCGCACGATGTCACCCTTTGAATAATGAATTCAGCTTCACATCGATATAGTGCACTCCTGAAAGCGGCCTTTGCTGTCACCGTCTGGGGTGCGTCATTCATTGCCACCAAGCTTGCGCTCCGGGAGGTCTCACCCGTCGTCGTCATTTGGCTCAGGTTTGGCATCGGTGTAGTCATACTCGGCGGCTTCATCGTTCACCGTAAGGAACTCGCCTTTCCCCCCCGCCGCGAGCTCGGGTATTTCGCGCTCCTTGGCTTCCTCGGCATCACCTTCCATCAATGGCTCCAGGTAACCGGACTCGTAACCGCCAAAGCCACCACGACTGCCTGGATTATCACGACAATTCCGATTTTCATCGCGCTCCTCGGACGATTCATGCTGAAGGAACGACTCGGCTGGGATCGAATAGCGGGGATTTTTACTGCATCGATCGGCGTGATTCTCGTTGTCTCGCATGGCGATCTCCGATCGATTCTGCTCGGCACACTCGGCACGTTCGGCGACTCACTCGTGCTGATCAGCGCTGTGAACTGGGCAGTGTTTTCGGTCCTTTCCCGCAAAGCTCTCCAGGAACATCCCGCAACACAGATGATGTTTTTCGTTATGCTGTTTGGCTGGATATTTACCTCCGTGTGGTTTCTCGCGTTCCACCATGCCGGAGAGATCACGAACATTTCAATCACAGGCTGGACCAGTTTGTTGTTCCTTGGAATCGTTTGCTCCGGATTCGCGTATGTTTTCTGGTACGATGCGCTCAAGGCGCTGAGTGCTTCGCGGGTTGGATCCTTCTTGTACATCGAACCCCTGGTGGCAGTTATCGTCGCCGCGCTGGTCCTTGAAGAACCGTTGTTTGTGGCTGCATTCGCCGGCGGCGCGCTTATTCTTGCCGGTGTGTGGCTCGTGAACCGGCGAACGGCCCCGGAAGTCCCTCCTGAGTAGGCTTTCAGCGGATTTCCCGCACTGCGAATTGAGCAAGATCCGGGTGGTTGTTGTCGGGAGATTCTTCTATCGTAGAAGAAGACGGCAGGAGAGAAAAACAGAAATGGTAAACAAGAATTCGTCCCAGAGTGTGATAGACTATCAGCGTATCGAGCGCGCGATCGTATTTCTTCAATCGAACCATACCCGCCAGCCCGAATTGAAGGACATCGCCCGTTCTATTCACCTGAGTGAGTATCATTTCCAGCGCCTCTTCACCCGGTGGGCCGCGATCACCCCGAAGAAATTTCTTCAGTATCTCACGGTTGAACACGCGAAGCGAGTCCTCAAAGAGTCGCGCTCAGTTCTCGACGCGACGTTTGAGACTGGCCTCTCCAGTCCCGGACGGCTGCACGATCTTTTCGTTACCGTAGAAGCGATGACACCCGGAGAATTCAAGAATGAAGGAAGCGGACTGACGATACAGTACGGATTTCATCCGACACCGTTCGGAGAATGCCTGCTGGCAGTCACGGAAAGGGGAATTTGCGGGCTCTCCTTTGTGCCAACGGGGCAGCGGATAGAAGTGCTCGCAGAGCTGCGTGACCGGTGGGCCGGGGCGAAGCTCCGTGAAGATCCGCGTTCGACGCGGCCATACGTCGAGCAATTGTTCTCACGGTCCAAACAAGGCAGGACAAAATCGTTGTCTCTCCTGCTCAAAGGGACGAATTTTCAGATTAAGGTTTGGGAGGCGCTTCTGAGGATTCCGGAGGGAAGTGTTGTTTCCTATGAAGATGTAGCGCGCGCACTCAGAAATCCGAAGGCAAATCGAGCCGTGGGAAGCGCAGTCGGGAGCAACCCCATCGCCTACATTATTCCATGTCACCGGGTCATTCAGCGGGCCGGGGTCATAGGCGATTATCATTGGGGACCAGCGCGTAAGAAGGCGCTTCTGAGTTGGGAATGGGCAAAAGCCGACAAAGTGAAGAACAAAGTCGCATAGGTACAGCTTCGATGCTTCATTCGCTGCAAAAACATTTGGCAAAGAGGAGATTCTGGCATGAAAGAATCAACACCGTACCGAACAGTATTGGAAGAGACGCTGCATTATGCACTTCGGTACCTCGAGAATCTTGACAGTGAGCCGGTCGCGCCGCGGGCCGTTCTGGCTGACCTGCGTCGTCGCTTCGGGCGCCCTCTTCCTCAACTTGGACTCCCGGCCGATCAGGTGATTTCTGAACTCGTCAAGGAGACTGCCGGCGGTTTAGTGGGAAGTGCCGGGGGACGGTTCTTTGGCTGGGTCATCGGCGGTTCTGTGCCTGCATCTCTTGCAGCAGACTGGTTGACCTCGACATGGGATCAAAACGCAGCGTTGTATGCGGCAGGTCCGGCAGAGGCAGTGATTGAAGAAGTATGCGGAGCATGGCTGAAAGAATTGCTTGGCCTGCCGGCCACCGCCAGCTTTGCACTCGTCACCGGATGTCAGATGGCGCATGTGACCTGCCTGGCGGCAGCGCGTACTGCAATTCTGTCGAAACATGGCTGGGACGTTGAACGCCAGGGCTTGACTGGTGCACCGCGAATCCGAATACTCACTGGCGACCAAAAACATGGCACCATAGACAGGGCCGTACGCATACTCGGCCTCGGGACGGAAGCCATCATGAATCTGCCCGTGGATGTTGACGGCTGTCTGAAGTCCGATACACTTGCGAAAGCACTTGATGAATGCGTAAACGATCTAACGATCGTGGTGCTGCAGGCCGGCGATCTGAATATCGGTGCGTTTGATCATTTTTCAGATCTCATTCCATTGGCTCACCAACATAGCGCGTGGGTACACATCGATGGCGCATTTGGTCTCTGGGCAGCAACAAGCCCGGCGCATGCACCTCTGCTCAAAGGCGTCAATCTGGCCGATTCATGGGCTACCGATGGTCACAAATGGTTGAACGTTCCATTTGATTGTGGTTATGCGTTTGTAGCTCATCCGAAAGACCATCGGGCAGCAACCTCGTACCGGGCGAGTTATCTCACTCACGATCAGGAAGCACGAGACCAGATGGATTGGACTCCGGAGTGGTCGCGCCGCGGAAGAGGCGTGGCAACGTACGCTGCGATCCGGCAATTGGCCAGAAACGGCATAGCAGACCTCGTCGAACGGACATGCCGCTTTGCGCATGCACTTGTTACGCGGGTGGGAGCACTTCCCGGAGTTGAACTCGTGTGGGAACCGCAGATCAACCAGGGCCTCGTCCGCTTTCTCGACACAAAGCCGGGCGCGACCGAGACTGACCATGATCGACGAACGGACGCGATCATCGATGCAATACTCAAATCAGGTGAGGCGTTCTTCGTGGAACAACATGGCGTGGAAAACGCTGCATGCGGGTTTCAGTCTGCAACTGGCAAACGGATGATAAAGATGTCGATCGTGCTGTCAAGGCAGTACGGCGGGCACTCGCTGGCTGACGCGACCCTGGCGTCTCGTAAATGCGGATTTATAGTAAGCGCAGAGTATGATGGAACAATTCAAGGAAAAACTCATCGCGTGAATGAGATTGTTGCAGAATATCGATGATGTTGAAAGACTTTTCAACAAGCCGATCACTGCTCATTCTTCGATTCAGCTCAGTCGTGAAAACCCCGCCAAGGTAGAAATTCTTGCATTTGGGACTGACACTCATGGCATGCTCGAAGGATTTTCGAGCCGCCCCGTAACGTTCCAACGCGCCTGCTGGATCGATTCCTCCCTTGATTTCAATAACAGCGAGCAAAGTGTCTTCAGTTAGGAATGATACATCCGGCTCGGACGCGAATCGCATTGTAATATCATGTGAGAGGGTGTACTCATTCGCGATTTTTGTGAGTCTCTTGCCGATTTTTGGTTTAACGATCAGGGCCTTTTCAATTAGCCATTCGACTAAGAGGTGTTTTATCCTATCTTCCGCTATCTCCCCCACCTTATTGCGCATTACGCCATCGAGTGTTATCCCAAGGGTCGCTATTATTGTCCGTTTCCCATCTTCCAGGGTCCAGTCTGTTGAGTTCTTGACGATGGAACATATGAAAGCATTGTATGTTTGGGCCATGATTTTGGCTTTTCCATCACCGAGCTTCGTCCGCGTCGACTCACTCTCCAAGCTATCCACAGCACCAAAATAGTCTTTGGCGGCCTTTATGGAAAGACCACACAAGCCACGATAGTAGAAACTTGTGAATGGATTTTCAATCAGAACCTGAGGATGGCAGAAGACCAGTTTTGGATCATACTTCAGTTTATTCGCAATGTAATTCCAAACCCCTTCATCGATCATTAGTTCAGATCTGTGTCGCCAATCTAGTTGATCGTGGCAATTCTTGACAGCCTTGAAGGCAAGAAGATCTTTCTTGTGTTGAAGTGTGGTAACCAACAACTGCGATTTTATTTTTCGCAGTGATTCTGTGTACTCATTGGATCTCTTGTCCATATAGAACCTATGGCGTGTTCATTGAGTTGGCTTCGACCATACGTAAACACACTTACGCAGCTCGTTGCGACCGTGAGCTCCCATCTGTTGGCTACTGTTTCCCTTTCCGCGCGCGAGTACCCATATCGCTTCTACCTTGAGACCCGCAAGTTCGGCAAAGTGCGATAATATCGTGTCCACTGGAATTTCTTCTCCGTGATATTGAACGTTGTCATTGACCATGACAACCTTGCCACCCGGCGCTGTGACGCGAGCCAGTTCATGGATTACGAAACACATTTCTAGGAAGTAGTTCTCAATCATTGCCGGTATGTTTGAGTTGTTAAGCTTCTGCAGATCTCTAAGCTTGTATAATTTCGTCAAAACTTCATGAAGTGCTTTCTCGTCAGTGAAGGCCTTTAGAGCCTTAGAATATCTGGGTTCTTGGTTTCGCTTGTGGTACGCCTGAAACAGGTAGTCTCCTTTTGTTTTGTTCTCAACCGTCGCAGAAAGAAGCATCTGTCGCAGGGACTTGACGGCATCCTCACCATAGCCAAGGAACGCGAGTTCCAGAGCATATGTACGCGTGTAATCATAACGGTTGCAGTACGGGGGTGAAGTCAAAATCATGTCAAACGTATTCTCTGTCAACGTAGGGAGAACATCGAGGCACGAACCCTCGATAATATTTACATTTGAGGCATAGGCTGATCCATTCCTCGATCGAATATCGTCAACCATTGTCCCTAACTTCTGCATAATCGAAACCCAGAAACCGTATATTTTCCCCTTGTCAAAGTTGGATGTCAGTTTTCGGCCGGACCTCTTGTCCCAGCGAAGATACTGGCCATCCTTTCTTGTGAAACTTACATCCTCGAGGACAGAGAGGCAGGCAAACCAAAAAAGATATCGAATATCTCGGTCTTCTATGCGTCCCATAAACTGCACTAGGGAAGATATGGCATCTTCGGTTTGTTTGGAGAACGCACCTCGCGTGATGCCAAGATGAGGAAAGGCGTATGAGCCCCTCTTTGGCTTTTGTATCCAATCCTGCAACTTCGCGACATGGCTTTCGAAGTCTTTGACCGCAACTCCACCAGCTATTAACCGCGCTTTCATAGCAGCCGTTCCGACAGGCAGCAACTCGATACCTGTGGCTCGCCATCCCGACCGCGCGGAAGTTGTCAGAGTAGTCCCTGCACCAGCGAACGGGTCGAGAATTTTAGGAGTGCGCTTTGCGTCTGGCCGAAATTGAGCAATGAAATATTCAACCAATTGTGAGGAGAAGGCTTCCTTAAACTTGAGCCACCTGTAGAACGGTTGCTTCTTGTTGGCTTGGAACGATACGAGTTGTCTGACGAGATCTGGATTGACTGACATTTTTGAAACATATCGCTCATATAGGCGATCTCTCTCGCTCAGCCCTCTTCGGTGCGTACTCAATAGCCTTTCACTTGTTCGCCGGTTAGCTCCGCGTTCAATCATTCTGGCGTCATTCCGAGTTATTGGGGATACTTCTGTCACAATCTTAAGAAAACATTGAATCGAATTCCACACCGCAATCAAGATGCAAATGATTTTCCGCTGGTCCCGGCACAGACATTACTCCTATACTTCTCAATACAATACGCGTTGTTCGCCCACTTCCAAAGCAATGATTCTGTCCGAGAGATTCTGGTTTGCTGCCGCCTGGCGGAGCAAATCGATCGGTTCGTTTGGATTGGTAGTTGGACCATAAAACATCGTGCCGAAATGCATGGGCATCATGTACTTGGCCCCGACATCTTTGAAAATCTGAAGTGCTCCGAGAGGATTTACGTGCACGCGCGATCCCATGCCTCCCGAAGAACCCGGGGCGATAGGAACTATGGCCAGATCAATAGTGAACCGTCTGCCGATTTCTTTGAAGATCTCAGGATTGTAGCCTGTGTCTCCCGCGAAGAAGACCGAGAATTCTTTGTATTGGATGACATAGCCGGTATACCCAAGCGTCCCCAGCCACGCCCCGTCAAATCCGTACCGTCCTGTGAAATGCTGTACGGGCACTGCGGTGATCCTGAGTCCATCTCTCTCAATCATCTGCCACGGCTTTAGCTCGGCCACCTCTTCGAATCCGAAATCCGGAGTGTACTCGGCCGCTCCCAGCGGGACCGCGAGTATGCCATTCTTCGGCAACATATCCAGGCTGCCGTAGCTGAAATGATCGAAATGAATGTGAGAGACGACCGTCGCATCGACCTTCGTCAGGATGGCGGGATCGAGGGCCGTCTTGACATAGCGTTTGACGACCATCCCGAGTGTGTTGGTGAGAAACGGATCTGTGACAATGATCTTGTCGTGAATCTGGATGAGCACGGTTGCGTGACCGGCCCACGAAACTGCGAGGTTGGCGTTGGGCAGAACCGGCGACGCGATCATGTGCCCGGGAGCAGGAATCGGATCACCAATCGATTCAATGGACTGTGAGACGATGCGTGTGATGTACGAACTGCAGCCGTTGAGCCCAAACACCAGAAACATGAGACAGAGAGTGATTGCGGGTCGAAATCTCATTGTGCGATTTGCCTGTTCACTTGACTGATTCTGGAGCCGCGATGACGCCGACGTTGGCGATGGTTTCTCCCTTTTTCATGGAAGGCACCGCACAGATATAGAGCACGATGCCGGCTACGGGAGAGGTTGCTTCGTACGTTGTCTTCCCCACATAATCCGTCACGTACCCCACCTTCATCCCGCGTTCAACGTACGTCCCCTTCCGCACCAGCGGATAGAACATTCCGGTCTGCTCGCTCGCGATGGACGCAACACGTTCTATCCAGACAGGATGGCTCACCGGTCTGGCAGTACCGGGGAGCATCTTCAGATAACGCATGACATTGAGGCAACCGCTCATGAGTGCCTGGAGATCGTCCGGCTCGACGGTTCCCGCGTATCCTGCCTCAACGGTGATCGATGGTTTACCACGGGTTGTTGCCGTGTTTTCGAGATAGCGCGAAGCGTTGGGATCCTTCGGTCTATCGGCTGATATGATGATGTGATCGAGGCCAAAGGCCAGAACCATCTCGCGCGATATCCCGTCCTGTGCCTCGTTCCCGGTTTTCGTCCAGTAGCTGTAGGGGCGCAGGCTTTCGTCAAGGTCACCGCCATGGAGGTCGATGAGATGATCGCACCGGTCGACAACGTGCTTCGTAATGAAATAGGAAACCCGTTCGGTCTGCGTGCCATTGGGCCTGCCCGGATACATCCGGTTCATGCTGATCCCGTCAATAGGATTAATGTGTGGCACCTTTCGCTCGAACGATTGAATATTTACGAGCGGCACGATGATCACCGTGCCGGCGATCTCCGAAGGATTGAGCATCGTGATCAACTTTTCGAGCGCAATGATCGATGTATACTCTGTTCCGTGTGCCCCCGCGACGAGAGCGAGGACAGGACCTGGGCGCGAACCGTGCACAACCGCGACAGGGATGCTTGTTGATGTGTCAATTCCCCGCGGAACTTCGAGTACCCCCGTGGCAGTCTGACCACGAGCCGCCGTCGCCGTACCAACGGTAAAGGACGCGCCATTCTGTGCTTGTGAAACCGATACGAGAACTGCAATCAAAGCCAGGAAGGAGAACTTGATTCGTCGCATGGTTGAACTCCCTTGTGATGATGAATTGCAAGAAGACCGGAGGCTTCTTTCCGGCGAGTTTTTGAAGATCGGGTGTTTTGGAGTGGCTTGTCGCTGATTCTTCACTGTCCGAAGTCCTCGTTCCCATTCATATCGGATTGTAACAGCCTGAGACCACCACGGGTTCAATTTGTACTTGTTGAACAGCGTCATCGAGACAAACCGGTGTCCGTTGGTCTCTATATCGAATTTGTCAATGATTGTGAACCATTGCTTCCAGGATTTTCCGGTCTTCCCTTTGACCTTTTCATCACTGATTTTCACAAAGGTGGTTTGGGCTTTGGGCATGAAGTTGATCCGATTTTTGTGACTGTTAATGTCGGGACGTTCAATTGAACGTCCCGACCATCGAGCATTTGAAGCGGAGCAACACTTCGCCTCACGAGCTATTCCCGATGTTGTTTATCGGGATCGTTTCTTTGTCCCGGAGAGGTTTGTTCTCCGGCATCCGGTTAGAAAACAAACGTCTTCCCCGCTACTGTGGCATCGGTCACGAGGACTGTCGGACGTGGAATCATCCATGCCGGCCTTGGTTTGAACGTGCTCATGACTGCTTCCGGCATGCCACGTACGATTTGAATTGCCCGCAGCCGAAACGGACGTCCTTTTGCTAGCGTCACTTCCATCTCAGCTGCAGCCGAAGACATCCCGAAGCAGAGAATCGGCCATCGGGGGATTCCCCCGCTCGATTCTTGCCCCATCGGTTGCCCGTTCATGCGAATTCGGTAGATTCCCTCTGACTTGTCGGTATTCAAGAGCATCATCTGAGCATCTGACGATGATTGCACTCTCAGCTTCAGCGTTCGGGCGGAGTCAACTGTTTCATCGCTCAAGAGCCTGATGTCAGGAACTTCACAGCGTATGACACGCGCAGTGTCGGTGAGGAGGGGTCTCCATGCGAATGGTAAGAATTCCGGCAACGATCTGGCCTGTCGCGCGTCGGAGAAGAACTGACCGGTCCACGTGTCTACGTTCGTTTCCCACGAAATCCAGCGTGCGCTTCCATTATCTGCGTCGTAGGCGTACAGAATACTATTGGGTTGTGGAAAACGTTCGCTTGGCGTGATTGAAAACAAGGCAAGGGCTATGAAACTCACTGCAGCTACAACTCCTGCACCGGCAATGAGCTCATCGCTCCTGCGAGGAAGCAGAGCCAACGACAATTGGAGCGTGCCAAAGAGAATCACAATGAGTCCGACTAAGCCGGCGGCAACAGAAAGAGTCACGAGTTCATACAGGATGTACATCACCTGCGTGAAGAGGAAGATACCCGGCGTGAGGCACAATACCATGAGTGTGAGGCTTCTCCATGTGAAAATGTCCACATCCCTGCTCATAAGAATAAGTCCAGCGCAGACGAGCGTCAGCACCAACGGTACGAGAACAATATAGCTGCCGCCGGGCAAATAGAACACAGCGAGCCACGCAAGGATGAGCCATAGGCCGACCGGACCGATTGCCAGATTGAAAACGCCGAATCTCCCGGCAAGTTTGTGTTGGAAGGACACGGATATGGCGATGCCGAGCGCAAGAAATCCACCTAAATAGAGATCACTGTGATGAATCGCGTCCAGAAAGAAAAGCCTGTGCTCCGGTTGGAGCGGGCCAAGCACATTCCACAGAACCTGAACTACGCCCGCAGCCACAACAACGCGGAAGACAAAGATCGAAAGCGCAATGAACAAGCGGGAGACGGTGAGCTGGTGTTTCCTGAATCCGACGAACACCACGAAGACGAACGCGAGCGTGGCAACGACAACGATCGGCGTGTTCCAAGACACCGGGTAGATCACCATGCTTGGAAAGAGGAAAGAAAAGTAGACAACGTCCGGCGCCGTTGTCACACTGAGATCGAGATTGCCGAATCGTAACGCTGAACTCAGCATGTTCTCTCCGTGATGTTGCATCGTGCGGAGATCCATATGGGCGACATCGTCACGAACGCTGTGGTAGTCGATTACAGAATTGCCGTGGGCAAAATTCAAACCGCTCGACGCTTTTTCCTTGAAGACCGAGAAATCCGTGTTGAGCGGCAAGCGCTTATAGAGCGCATACGTTAAGGAAGTGGCAAACTTCCTGGGGACTGCTCGGTCGAACTCCCGCACGACCCACCCATTCTGGTCGTTCGTTTCAAACATGATCGACGGCCCGCCCGACCCTCTCGCTTCAAAATTCATAGCAAAGCCAACCTTGTCAGCCATTGGGGACTGGCGAACAAACGCCTTCGCCCCGAGCATTCCCATTTCCTCGCCGTCAGTGAAAAGGATGATGAGATCGTTCCTGAGCGGCGGGCGGGACTTGAGCGCCCGCACCGTCTCGAGGATCGCCGCGAGAGAATAGCCGTCATCGTTTGCCCCGGGAGCAAGAAACACCGTGTCATAGTGCCCAGCCAGGAGAACAGCCTTCGTGTTGTCGGTTCCCCTGATGGTGGCGATGACATTCTCAACGACGGCCGCTTGAGTGAAGCTCGTGATCGTCGTCTTCTGAACGACCGGAGCGAGTCCCAATGCGGACAATTGATTGCAGAGATATTCCCGAACGCGCGCTGCGGCCGGCGTCCCGCTGACATGGGGCTCGGCGGCAATCACGCCCAAGTGCTTCATTGCGCGTTCTGAGGAGAAGAGGGTTGAGTCTGCAGATTCCGGAAGCGCTTCCGGCGGTCGGGTTTGGTAAAGCGCCACAAGGACTATGAGCGCTATCGCGGCTATGAAGAGAGCAGAGCCCAGGATGGGTTTCAATGGAACACGTCCTTTCGTTCCAAGAATTTCAGAACCGCAATGTCGTTCTTCATCCCTCGAGGTTCTGGTCGGGATGTTCAATTGAACATCCCGACTAACAGATAATCGTTGAGCGAAGCGTCGCTTCGCTCAACGGACTACTCCTGCAGCTTTGGATGTTTCAGGTGATAATCCGTCGCATCCTGGAACTGCTTCGCCACTGCCAGCAGCTTCGCTTCCCCAAACAACTGGCCGATGAAACTGATGCTTGTCGGAGTTCCTTCTTTCGTGAAGCCGTCCGGAAGCACAACACACGGATGCCCTGTGAGATTGGTGAGGAGAAGGTCGCTCCCGCCAAATGACGGGGCCACATAGACATCGATGTCTTTCATCAGCTTGTGCATGTCCTGGATCACCAGGTAGCGGACGCGGTTCGCCTGAATGTATTCCACGGCAGGGATGAAGCGCGAACTCCGGAAAGAATTCGGCCACGCTCCCTTGTTCTGCCGCACCAGCATGTCGTCCTTGCCGCTGCGAGTGAGTTCGTCAAACGCCGCTGCAGCCTCCGCTTCGAGAATGATCGAAAGACCATCCAGGGACGTCTTTGGAAGTTCGATCGGGATCAGTTTCGCGCCCAGACCTCGTAGGACTGCCAACACAGAATCGCTGGTCGCTTTGTTGAACTTCACGCTGTCGAATTCCGTCTTCAAATATCCGATCCGGATTTTCTTCCAATTGATCTTCGGATCATAATTGAACGGCGCATCATAGAGAGTCTGATCAACCCCATCGGGACCGCAGATGACGTTGAAGACAAGTGCACAATCTTCGACAGTCCGACAAATCGGACCGATCTTGTCCATCGACCAGCTCAATGCCATGGCGCCTGTACGGCTTACACGTCCGTAGGTCGGCCGCAACCCGGTTGTGCCGCAGCGTGTCGACGGAGAAACGATCGAGCCGAGCGTTTCAGTGCCGATCGCAAAGCCCACCAACCCCGCCGCGGTGGCTGAAGCAGAGCCTGCAGACGACCCGCTGGATCCCTGCTTGTAATTCCACGGATTGCGTGTCTTTCCGCCGAACCAGACGTCACCCATGGCCAGTTCACCCATCGTGAACTTCGCCACCAACACAGCTCCGGCATCCCGGAGTCTCTTCACAACCGTCGCATCTTCATCGATCACCTGTTCTTTGTACGGCACCGAGCCCCACGTGGTCTTGTATCCCTTGACAGAAAGCAGATCCTTCACACCGTACGGGATACCATGGAGTGCGCCGCGATACTTCCCTTTCGCGATTTCCCGGTCTGCTTGTCTCGCCTGTTCGAGCGCGAGGTCATCCGTGAGAGTCACATAGCATTCCAGCTTCGGCCCGTATTTCTTCAGCCGATTCAAGTACATGATCGTTAACTGCTCCGACGTCACCCTGCGTGTCCGCACCAATTCCGCCAGATGGCTGACAGAAGAGAATGCAAGGTCTTCGAAGTTCATCGGCAGTATCGTTTTTCCCATCCGGCTCGATTTGAACGGCTTCTTGACCTTCTCGAACTCGAACCCGGCTGGAATTGGATTAAACTGGATCGCCGGCGGAATGCCGTTGGGGATTGTGATACCACGCATTTTCGCGTAACCGTCGAGCTGCTCGGCAAGGTTCTCGCGCATCGAGTCGCGTTTCGCGGCGTCGAAATTGAGTCCGATGATTTTCTGTGCCTGTTCCACCATCTCCGGTGTAATCGGGTTCGGTTTTTTTGTTTGCTGTGCCCAAAGCACCGGTGAAACGCAAAGAAGCACAGCCGCTATTATTGTTCGATGACATTGAGAGTATCGGCTCACGGTGGTCACTTTCTATCTGGGCGATTCGGTCTGATTGAGCGGCTTGTCTGTTTTGCTGTAATCGAGTTCGGAGCCCAGAATGCTGTGAGGAATGAGATAGACAACAATCATGATAATGGATGCTGCGAGAGCCCACCGTTTCGGGTTTTTCGCTCTGGCGAAGGCAACTGCGGCGACAACCCAGCCGAGAAACGCGACCGCGGTCTTGTTATCGGTAAGATCTGTTCCGAACGGCCAGCCGGTCCACCATGCATTGAATGCATAATACTGCATCAACGGACCCAGGATAAACCCGCCCACCGCGAGAAACCCAAGGGTCGCATACATGTACGATTTGAATTTGGGTTCCTGAGTGAAGTACTCCAGTCCTGCCCGAGCCGAGAACAGGAAAGCAAAGAACATGGCCAATACGTGCGGGATAATAATCCAGACCGGCGTATTACCCCGAAATCGGATGATGATCGGGTCGACGCCCGTCAGGCTTGCCTGCTTGTCCCCTTCTTGGATTTCTACTTTGTACAACAGTTTGCCCGCTACGGGTTGATGGGGTAACTCTGCTTTCAACGCGCCGTTCGAAAAAGTCATTGGCACCTGCGTCCACGGATCGTCTGTCTTGTATCGTTTCCAGAAGAGAACTCCCGTTACAGACTGGTCGTCGGTTTTCACTTCCACCGGAGCATTGGTTTCACCGGCGTGACTTCGGTCGAGCTTGAAGACAATTGCCCTGCCGTTGAGTTGCGCTTTTCCCGATACCGGATAGGTTGGGCCGGTCACACGTTGGTATACGAGTGATATCAGCGTTATGAGAACTGCGAGAATCCAAAAAAGAACTGATCGCTTCATAGTGCTGTCTTTCCTTTCTTCTGTTCGGTCGAGAAATAGTTTCTGAGCGGATCGAACACGAACACTTTCCATCCACTCTTATGATTCTTTTTTTCCGTCTCGTTGGGGAAATTCGAATGCTCGAGTGTGATTTTTGTCCCCTTCCCCGAAGGGGCAACTGTGTACCTCACAACCGATTCCTCGTTGAACTCCGGCCAGTCTCCGGGAAGCCATGTATAGACAATCGACTTGCCTGGTTTGAACTCCAGCACTTTTCCTTTCACCCATCCATCGAACATCTCGAACTTGCCGCCGACTTTCGAAGAAACCGTCCCTTTTTGGCCGCACCATCGTGCAATCAGCTTTGAATCCGTGAGAGCGGCGAACACGTCGCCGGGCTTTTCCGGAATAGTTGTGGTAAGCTTGAATGATGATGGCTTCATTTCATCCTCCTCACAGTGCCTGAACATGAACAATCTCGACGATAATGCCCCACATATGAATACTCGCCGCGTTCTTCAATTCCTTCGCCTCAAAGCTGACACGCATGCCGTTCTTCCTGAATTCTGCCGGCAAATTGACCGGATCGTACGATCTGCCGTCGTCTCCGTTGATGCCGTAGAATCCTCCTTCGAGCTGAATATAGGCGACCGTACCGGTGACAACGATGTTGTCTCCGAAATCGGTGCTGCAAGACAGGGAAAGCAGGGCGAACATCATCAATACGGCACCGGCGACAATGGGGCGGCATCTATGGCTGTATGGTTTCATGACGCTGACTTCTGAATGTGAATGAGTTCGATCTACGGGGAATCAGTTGTTCTTCCGGGAGATGAAACGAAAATGGCGATGAGCATGATCAGCGGACGGCACTTCTTCGTTCTTCAGGACGCTGATAGAACCATCGATTTCCAGCACCGCGAGGCTTACCTCTTCAGCAGCTGCAATGCCATGTTCACGCAAAGCCTGCATCAGTACGTCCTCGCTTATCCTTTCCTTGTCCAGATGTTCCTGGATGATTTTGCCGTGCCTGATTAACAGTGTGGGTGTCCCCTCAACGAACCGCCTCATTTTTCTGCTCTTCCAGGCAACCCGGGTAACAGCGGCATTCAGGAGCAGGAGCGTAACGGCAGCAACGATTCCGGCTGAGACTGATGTATCTGCTCCGGTCATAGCGTTCTGAACAGCATTGGATATCAGCAACAGGAGCGCAAGATCGAATGGCGTCATCTGTCCGGTTTCGCGTTTGCCCATCAGCCGGATGCCGATGAGGATGACGAAATAGACGATGGCTGTCCGGAGGATTATTTCGAGCAACTGTTCAGAAAAATTCCACATACTGCACCTCAAGGGAATGGCACACTGATACCACTGATGATACGTGATCTATACTGATTGATCTAGCTGTGTGCGTCATGTGCTTCTTTTGTGTCATCTGTGTGCTCTTAGCGGGGCAAACCGTCTCTATTGAGCGCGAGTCTGCTGATATAATCCAAATTCAGCGACGGTCAGTGTTCCAAGGTCGGTCTTCACCGTCCGTGCATTGACGGCTTTAAACAGATCCCCCTGTATGTACCAAAGACGGGATGACAGGAGCTTTGCAGATCCGTCGGGGAGTGAAATCTGGAGATCGGTGAATTTTTCGAAGTCCCGTGATTTCCTGTACGTCGGAAGATTGCCTGTTACGACGAACGGAACATCGAGATTCTTTTGCATTTCCGCGATCGTCCGGATGCACCGGGCTTGTTCCTCGCTTGTTGCTCTTAATGGCAATCGCGTGCTTACGATACCGACGTCTCTCACACCAGCGTCGATGGCGACAAGAAGAGCTGTTTCAGTGAACGCAGAAGGGACATCATATTCCTTCTTTTCGTTTGAACGGATCGGGTACATACTAAACACCGCGTTCCCAAACTGGCGTCCCGAGATGTCGATCGATTCACCGAATACATGCCGCATGTCCATGAGCGCGGCGAGTTCGCTTACAAAGTCGACACGGGTTTTGACGTTCGGATACCTGGTAATCCCCTGCACGGCCAGGATTTCGATTTGTTCTTTCTTCAGAGCCGCGGAGAATCGTTCGATATCCTTTTTTTCGATTCGTTTCCCGTAGCCGGAGAGGTCCATGCATGCCACTTTGACGCTCAGTGCCAGTTTTGGCTGGGGAGTGGCCGAAGCGTCAGATTTTGACACTGTCGGGGGAGCCGAGCAACCCGCTAGGAAGAGAAAACCAATGATTACGGTGCTGCAGATACAGCGCATATCAGCATTTCGGTTGAGTTCTGGAGGATGCCTTTTGTTGCGAAAAATACTCTTTTCTCATCAAAGAATCACTTCTTTGCGATCTTTGCGACTTTGCGTGAGAATTCCTTTCCTTGAATTGTCCCGGCAATCGGTACAACACAAACCATTGCACGGGCGTGCCTTGATATTCAGTCCGCATTGCACCCCGGGGTTCTTTTCACACAGCCCTTCATAGGTCTCTCTTCGACGGTGCTTCTGAAACATCCTGCCAATTCGCGCGCGCGATTTTTCCGTTGTCGCTCCATCTTGAGCAGCGATGACGGCCTCATACGCAGGTTTTCTCACACTTGACTCACTTCCAAATATACCGAGTTTTCGGTATTGCGGTTCTGGAATCGCGTGCGCACTTTTCCATTGTCGGTACTTCACGATACAGCTTGTCGGTACTTTGCGGACGTTGATGTTGTTCCGATACTTGTTTACTATCGCCTTGTCGTTGTACAGGCTAACGAAGACTCACCGCGGTGTTGCACTAGTTAGCCGCAAGCGAAGATTCTTTTCATAAGGCGTTTTGCGGCAGCTTGGATCAACTGAAACTCAATAGCCAGGTTATCTAGCACTCATAGGGACACCAGTTCTTACAACTCTCAAACCCACGGAGGTCGCAAAAAGTGAAGAAAGTGACTGCGTTCGTTGGTAGCGCTCGCAAACAGCACACCTACAATGCCGTTCGTCAGTTCCTGAGCTCCTTGGAGTCGCTCGGTGACATCGAGAGCGAGATCGTCCGCCTAAGTGAGTGCAACTTGGAGACCTGCAAGGGATGCAAGCTGTGCTTTGAAAAGGGTGAGGAGTTTTGTCAGTTCAAGGATGACCGCGATTTGCTCATCCAAAAGATGATGGCATCGGACGGGGTTGTCTTCGCATCCCCGAACTACTCGTTCCAGGTCTCCGGCATCATGAAGGGGTTTCTCGACAGACTCGGATTCGTGTTTCATCGTCCGCGCTTCTTCGGCAAAGTGTTCACAAGCATCGTGGTCCAAGGTATCTATGGCGGGCCAAAAATCGTGCAATACCTGGACTTCGTCGGCAACGGTTTAGGTTTCAACGTAGTCAATGGAATTTGTCTCACGTCGCTCGAGCCGATAACTGACGAAGCACGAAGGAAGAATGATAGCGTTCTCAAGGCGCAAAGCAGGATATTTTTCGACCGACTTTCTCAGAGGCCTTATCCCGTACCATCTCTCCTCAAGCTCATGATCTTCAGAATGTCTCGAAAAAGCATTGGGCTGATGCTCAACGACAGCTCCCGCGATTACACATACTACCGCGACAAGGGTTGGTTTGAATCAGACTACTTCTATCCAGTTCCATTAAATCTGTTCAAGAAAGCCATCGGAACTCTGTTTGACTACACTGCATCGAGAATCGCCAAAAGGTAATCAGGTGCGTTCTCTCGATCCTGAAACAGCGCGAACTAATTGACTTCACTTGTTGCCGCAAAAACGCGATCAGTATGGAACTTCGCCTGCGGCTAACAAACGCCAAAACGACGCTCGCTCACTGCATATGCAAGGCGAATACATGGTTGGCACAATAAATAGGCTCGCTCCATTGCTCAGCGCCAGAGCAATCGATGTTCAGTTCGGTACAGGCGCTTCGCAACGGCAGTTTGCCTAAACGTTATGGGCAACGCAGCCTGGACAACATGTAGCGGGTGCGCCCGGCGTATTTTCAATCACGAAAGGAATTAACATCGTGCACATTCAATCCGTTGACCGTGACGTTCGTGAACTACTGGCCTCCAATTTCTACCGGATACCACGATTCCAGAGACCGTACTCGTGGGATCTAGAAAATATCGAAGAGTTCTGGAGCGATGTCGCAGGAGCTCAGCGAGCCGATGCCGACTATTTCATCGGTTCAATGGTCGTATACTCGGAACGCGGCGATATCAATATTGTTGACGGGCAACAAAGGCTCACAACTATTGCCATTGCCATTTGCGCGCTCCGCGATGTTTTCGAGCAAGAAGGCTTCCATCAACTCGCGCTGGGTGCGCAAAGTCTCATTGAGAGAAACACCGAGGACAACGTGACCCGATATGTTGTCAGCACAGAATCGTCCTATCCATATTTCCAGAACCGCGTGCTCTCTTTTGGCAATCGGCCGGTACTAAATCTCCAGGTTGGACCAGAGGAAGAGAATATTCAGGTTGCGTATGACTCGCTCAAAACCAATATCGCCGGCGCAATCGCTCCAGTGAAGGCAAAAGAACGAGTCACTGATGATGAACGACGTCAACAAATCGAACAAACCCTTGTCGGCATTCGCAATCGCATCCTGTCTCTCAAACTCATTCTGATCAGGCTCACCGACGAAGATGATGCATACGTCATCTTTGAGACCATAAACACGCGTGGCAAAGACCTTAGCGTGTCTGACCTACTTCGCAACTTCTTTACTCGACACCTTCGTGCGCCGAATCTCCAAGCCGATACTGCGAAGATCCAATGGCAGAACGTTCTTCACGTCATCAATCAATCCTCCGCCGAGTTGGTTGTTGATACATATCTTCACCATCACTGGCTCTCTCGGCACAGTTATGTCACCCTCAAAGAGTTATTCAAGAAAATCAAGGATGAGATCCACGGCGCTGGCATTCAAGGCTATCTTGATGAACTCGAACGTGACGCAGCCACCTATCGACTCATTCACGAAACCACCTACGCCACATGGCAGCCACACGAGGTTTCCATTCAAAGCTCACTTAAAGCGTTTCTCCTTTTTCGAGTCCGGCAACAGACGCCTTTCGTGCTCACATTGCTCCGAGACTATAAGGCAGGTCATCTCAAATTCCGACAGGTTGCTCCTGTCTTGAGATCATTGGAGAGTTTTCACTTCCTGTTCAATGCTGTCACCCAGCAGCGCTCCTCAGGTGGCATTTCCATGATGTTTGCGTCCTCGGCTATCCAACTTGATCAGGCTGACAGTTCGCAGAGAAAACAAGTGGCACTTCGTGAACTTGTTACAAAGTTGCGACAGCGTGTGCCACTCTTCGACGTTGTTCGTGTGAATTTTCGGGAAATCATTTTCACCAACACATTCACGAAGAACAGATCTCTTGTGCGATACATCTTGTCTAGGTTTGACGAAGCGGCGCGCCCCGGAGTGACTTTGGATTACAGTACAATGACCATAGAGCATCTCTGTCCGCAGAATCCTGACGGGCAACCGCTTCCCGATAACATCCTTGGGATGATGGGCAATCTGATACTAGCAGAGTGCTGAAAAACAGAGTGTAAGCGTATTATTGTCTTTGGATAAACAGAACTGTCATCGTCTGAGTGATCGAGTTGAGGCTACGCTCGTGGTTGTTGATGTGGTTTAGGTCAACTCAGATGCCAATAGGTTCTTCATTCGAACAAGATTGTAGGCAGCAAGTACAAAAGTGAACATCCACCCAACTCTCAACAGGCCTCGATGACGAGTTTTGCGCATAGCGGCCACGGTTTTGATCCAGCCAAAGCACTCCTCGATCTTCTTTCGTGCGCGCTGACTGATCAGATACGATGTATGCCTGACCGTTCTCTGGTCGATGGCAGTATACCTGGGATCTGCTTTCTGGGCGACATGAGCAACGATACCACGTTTACGCACTTCGGTGACGAAGAAGGCTTGATCAAACGCCTTATCGCCTCCCACGGTCTTGGCGCGTTTACAGCGCTTCAAGAGATCGACGCTCGTGGTCACTTCAGCTTTCCCACTTGCGTGCGTCAGTTTCGTCGCCACTGCAAGCCCGTGGCGATTGTCCATCAGAGCATGCCCCATGAACGAGAGTTTTGCTTCCTTGCCCGGTCCCTTACGGAACAATCGCGCATCCGGATCGGTAGTCGATTGGTGCGTCTGGTTTGTGCGATTCTCACCGTGAAAGCTCTTTGGTCCTTCCGGAGGATCAGTCGGCTCGTCCTTCTTGCGAAAACTCTTGTGACCAGCCCATGCTTCAATGAGCGTTCCATCGACCGAAAAGTGCTCCTCGCTCAAAAGGTGATTCGCCCGAGCCTGACGGACAACCTCCTGGAAGAATGCTTGCGCAACGTCTCCTTCGAGCAAGCGTTCGCGGTTCTTGGTGAACGTCGTGGCATCCCAGACCGGATCGTCCATCGACAAGCCGACGAACCATCGAAACAGAAGGTTGTAGTTCAGTTGCTCCATCAGTTGCCGCTCCGACCGTACAGTATAGAGCGCTTGTATCAACAGTGCCCGCAACAGTTGTTCCGGCGGTATCGACGGCCGACCCGTATCAGCATACATCTTCGCAAATCGGCTCGACATTCGACTCAACGCTTCATCGACCAGAACCCGCATCGCTCGCAACGGGTGATCCGACGGGATGCGATCCTCTTGCGAAACATAGCTATAAAGGTCCCCTTGTCCGGTCTCTTTACCACGCATGTTCGTTCTCCTTGGTTGTCCGTTGATCAATCTCTTTCCTATTCAACGTACACCAAGGCAAAATGTTCCACAATAATCAAATCAACAATGACTTTTTCCGCAGCCTGCTAGTGCCATGTCTAAAAAAAATCTTGTGTGTTGACGTTTCTGGTTTTCAACGCGGAGACGCAGAGAACGCCGAGCACCGCAGAGGATATTGCCCTATCACTCTGCGATTCTCTGCGATGAAAAATACAATATGAATTATTGGACACGGCACTAGTACCGCCGATAACGGGCGGCGTCAAGCAGTTTAATATTCGAAGGAGATACGCGCGATGCATCCTTCTTTCTTCAGCATTCTGTCGATTGCGTTCACCTATCCGGTATTCGGGTACCTAGGCTATAAAGTCTCCAGGAAGTTCAAGAGACCAGTGTCGCTGGCGATCTGGATCGTCTTGGTGCTCGCAACTTTCACCTGCTCCTTCTTTAGTCCAGGAGCGATTCTCATCGGCATTGGGGAATTCCTCATCCATATCAACGAAGCATTGCAGGCTATTGGAATTGGAATCATAATTGGACTGACGGCGCGAGAGATTCGGATCAAGTTCGCAGCGAACCAGAGTATTGAGGCCTGAGTGAAGACGCCGCCCGTGGCGTTGAAGTGTCATAGAATGAGGGGAATGAACTGAACTCGGTGTAACCGGCCAAGATTGGCAATTCAAACTGGGCAATGAGAGAGCGTCCGCCTCCGGGCACGAATGGCGACACGGCGCTTCCGCCAAACCGCCACAAAGCAGTCGCACGCTGGATAGACAAAAACAAAGGAGAAGCAACATGTTAGGCATCTTACAAAACCGAAACGGAATGAACATCGTCGGGCAGGGGGGAAAAATCATGATTTTCATGCTGCCGTCATTGATCGCAGCGATATATGTCCACGTGTATCTACCTGGAATTGCAGCATTGCCTGAGAGTATCCGCTTTCTCATGCCCGCGGGGTATTTGTTGCTGCTTCTGGGGCTGATCCTTTGGGGGGCTGCGGTCATCCAACTGCTCACGGGCTTCTCCAATGGTAGACTGGTAACCACCGGCGCTTATGGCGTTGTACGTAATCCCATCTACTCCAGTGTGACGTTCTTCGTCCTTCCCGCAGTCGCTCTTCTGACATTGACCTGGGTCTATGTTGTTGTATCGGTCTTTTTGTATGTCGGTGTTATGATTTTCATCGGCAAAGAGGAGGAGCAACTCTCGACGGCCTTCGGCAAGGAGTATGAGGATTATAAAGCAAGGGTTGATCGACTGGTTCCATTGAAAAAACCTTGACATCGAAATCGAACTTCGCCTGCGCATAACAAACGGCCCGATGAAAGACATCGGAGTAAATTGTGCCCAAACGTTCGGGAAAGAAAATATTTTTTCAAAAGGCGTTTTGTGACACACCAAAGAAGATACTGAAACGTATGAACTCGCATCTCCAGGAATGAAAAATGAAGATGGTACGAAATCCCCTGCTCGTCTGCGGCATCCTCTCTTCGATGCTCTATGTCGCTACCGATTTGCTGGCGAGCTGGTGGTATCATGGCTACAGTCTCATCGATCACAATTACAGCGAGTTGCTGGCCACCGGTGCTCCGACAAGGCCCCTCATGCTTCTGGTGAGCGTCGCATACAACTTGCTCGTGACGGCCTTCGCCGCGGGTGTCTGGACATCGGCTGCCCCGAAGCGCACCGCACATGTCACAGGCGCCTTAATGCTCGGATACGCAGCCTTCAGCATGGTGGCACCTACGTTCTTCCAGATGGACATGCGGGGGGCTGAAGTCACTCCACTCGGCAGTCTGCATCCACCGATGACAGCTGTGATGTCACTATTCATTCTATTGTCCATCGGTTTCGGTGCGTTCTTACTTGGAAGGCGGTTCCGCATATACTCGTTCACAACAATCGTCATATTGCTAATTTTTGGCGCCCTGACGGGTCTTCAGGCTCCCCAACTTGCCGCGGGGCAACCCACACCCTGGATGGGGTTCACCGAGCGCATCAATATCTACGGCACCATGCTATGGTTCGCAGTGCTTTCTTTCACTCTCTTGCGGATGGAAAAGGGGAAGCCCGCAACTCTACTCGAGCGATAAACCCACAGGCAGAATTCTGTGTGCCGCAACTCAAGGGCGGCATCTCCCATGGCACTCACCAAATTACCATACAAGCGATTGCAGCATCTCATCGGACTTCATCTTTCGACAGCCGAAGATCCTTCTACTGCCGTGCTGATCAAAGAGTTTTCTGCAGTGAGAAAACGAGGCTATCTTACCAGACCGGAGCTTATCAAAGTCTGCCGGTGGAAGTCCGCGCGGGCCATCAGGCATATTCGCCGTAACCGTGCGGCCACCGTCAGGAAGGTCACCGGTGCGGCGTTCGCTACCCGAAGTGAACAGAAGAAGCTTTCTCTTCTTACGAGTTTGTACGGCGTCAGCATACCCATGGCTTCCGCCATCTTGACGCTGACATATCCGTCTCGCTACGGCGTCATCGATATCCGGGTCTGGCAACTGTTGTACAAGATGGGCTCGGTCACATCCAATGCCGGTGGGAAAGGATTCGATTTCAAGCAGTGGTATCTTTTTCTCATGATCATCCGGTACTTTGCGAGGCTGTACGAGGTGAACGCCCGTGATATCGAACGAACTCTGTTCAATGTGCATGTACGATATCAGAGGGGCGTGTTGTATGGCAGGTAGCGATGGCGCTTCCGCCAAGCCGCCGCTCCACCAAAACAACGGCGGACGCAAAAAACACGAAAGAAGGCGGGCGGGTTCGGTCATCGTGAGCGACTTCATCGCTCCTTGGAGTAGAGTCGAACGATTTCCTCAGGATGATTGTTGCGGACACAACAAGACGCTATCCAAATCCGAATTGCTGGACTTTCATGAGTAGAAGAAACCACGGATGAGACGGAAAAGGCACGAATCCACACGGATATATGATCCGTGGTAATCCACACAAATCCGCGGTATCTGTGGCTAATTTTCTCCTGGGAGTTGTCGATTCTGCTCCAGTGTGAGCAGCAGCTTCTTTCTCCACAACCCGCCTCCGTATCCGCCAAGCTCGCCGTTCTTGTTGATGACCCGATGGCAGGGAATGACGATGGAAATCCGGTTGAATCCGTTGGCCCTGCCGACCGCGCGACTCGATTTTGGAGAACCGATTTTCTTCGCGATCGCTTCGTACGATGTGGTCTCGCCGTACGGAATTTTCAACAATTCATTCCACACCTTCAATTCAAACGGGCTCCCGGGGAAAATCAACTTCAACGAGAACGTATCGCGCTTCCCTTCGAAGTATTCCCCCAGTTCTTTGCGGAGTTGGGCGACGTGCTTGTTTTCGCCCGGAATGATCGCACATTTGAAATGCTTCCTCAACCGGGCAAACTGAACGTCAAGCCGCCGCCTGTCTGTAAATTCCAGCAGACAGACGCCTTCGGATGTGGCGGCAGCGAGAAGCGGACCAAACGGGCTTTCTATCCAGGCCGTCACAACACAATCGGCTGCTCTGCTTTTTCCCGGCGAAGATCCAAATGTCTTCGCGAAGGCCTCCCGGAATCCGCTGTGCGAGTCGTACCCGTAGCCGAGCGCCACATCGTCGAGGTCGACCCCCAGCCGGATCTGTTCGAACGATTTCCCCAATCGGCGGCCGCGGCAATAGGCCTGAAACGTCATTCCATAGTTCTTCAGAAAGAACCGACGTGCGCGTGACGGCTCGATGCCGATCGAACGCAGATAGGAATCGGAGTACCGCGCCTTGGGGTCCTGATCGACAGTTGTAAGGAGTTTTCCGATCCACTCCGGCGGCTTGCCATTGGTTTCCAGCGGCCGGCAGCGTTTGCAGGGACGGTAACCAGCGAACACCGCTTCACGGGCTGATGGAAAATACTCGATGTTCGTCGGCAGCGGTTTTCGCGCAGGGCATGAAGGACGGCAGAAGATTCCGGTAGTCCTGACCGCAAGAAAGAATATCCCGTCATAGGAAGAATCGCGCTGTGTGTGCGCCCGTTTCATTTCAGGAAGTGAAGGAAGATTTTGCATCGTGTTCTCCATGTGTCGTCATCCATTTGAGAAGATGAGATCTTCACTTGAAGACGCCCCCACAAAGTGGGTCGGGGTAAACAAAGAACGAAAAGGCGCTTCGTAGAATCGTTATCGTATTATTTCTTTGCGGCTTGGCGTCTTTGCGTGAGTGCTTCTTTCGTCTTGCAGGAGAATGATACAGCAAAGGAAACGATTCCTCCACCGAAAATTGAACATGGATTTCGGGATGATTGTTCGCGAAACGGTGTGAATGCAACTGCAGAATTGTTCCTGCGAGGGCCCGCAACTTGAAACTCTAAACCCAAAACTCCAAACTCGACACTCTCTTTACCCCCATCTTCCCGCAATCTTCGTCCAGCACTTGTAGCAGTTTCCGTTCTTGAGTTTGTTGCTCAACACCCGGAATCCCCTGCGCTCGATCAGCACGGTATTGCAGGATGGGCAGAACGTGTTTTCCGTGTCCTCCACTTCACCGGGACGATTTCCTGCGTAGACGTATCGGAGCCCTGCCTTCAGGCCGATTTCACGCGCACGAAGGAGCGTATTGGCAGACGTGTTTGGAGGATCGGTCATCCGATAGTCCTGGTGAAAAGCTGTGACATGCCATGGTATGTCGGGCGAGATGGAGACGAGAAATTGCGCGATGTCGGTCAGTTCTGCGTCGGAATCATTGAATCCAGGCACGAGAAGCGTAACAATTTCAACCCAGATTCCCATCTTGTGCAGCGATTGGATTGTGTCAAGCACGTTCTGCAGAACACCGCCAAGCTGCGAGTACGATTTCTGATTGAACCCCTTAAGATCGACTTTGTAGAGATCGACCCACTCACGGAGGTATTCGAGCACCTCGGGTGTGCCGTTTCCGTTTGAGACGTAGGAAGTTATCAAACCGACACGCTTCGCGAGCTTGAAAATTTCCACTGCCCATTCGCTCGTGATCAGCGGTTCGTTGTACGTACTGGTGACAACCTGTGCTTTGGACCGGATCGCTGCGTCGACGAAGGATTCGGGAGTTATCAGATCAATGCCTGCGACGGCTTCGGGGTCACGGAGCGCCTGGGAGGTGATCCAGTTCTGACAGTATGCGCAGTGGTAATCACACCCCAGCATGCCGAAGCTCAGTGCCTTCGCCCCGGGGTATGCGTGGAAGAAGGGTTTCTTTTCGATTGGATCGAGGGCCACGCCGCCGGCGTAGCCCCATGGGACATACAGCATTCCGTCTTTGTTGAAGCGGACCTTGCAGATTCCCTCTCTTCCGGGAGGAATTTTGCATCGGTGCCCGCACGCGTGACACAAAACCCAGTCGTGGGTCATTCTGTCGAACAACTCGCCCACCCTGGTATTCTGCGCAAGCAGGTCACGTAGTGATGTTGATTCTTCCATCAGATCACCTCTATGCGAAATGTACCATTGCCCGCTGCTGATGTCAAGCAGACAATTCGAGATCGCTCCACGGAATGAAGAAGCCGGGACTGGAATGGAATGAGCTGAGAGGAATCTTAGGAGTGCTGTGATTGGCGAACGGGAGGAGAAAACGCAATTGGCTCCCCGAGAGGAGGCGAACTACAAGTCGACAAGTTGCTTCGTCAGGATGAAACTTGTAGGGCGAAAGTGAATCGCCCTACAATAACCGCTTACTCGTATCGCAACGCATCAATCGGATTCAGCATGGCCGCTTTTCTGGCTGGATAGAATCCAAAGAAAATCCCGATGGCGATCGAGAACCCAAATGAAAGAATGATGGAGAATGGTGTGACAATTGTCGGCCACTTCGCGATTTTTGAAATGACCGAAGAGCCGGTCGTTCCCAGTATGATGCCTATGATGCCGCCGAGGAGGCTGAGGACAAGCGCTTCGATCAGAAATTGCGTCAGGATATCGCGCGAGCGCGCGCCGATGGACATTCTGATTCCGATTTCGCGCGTCCGCTCGGTTACCGATACGAGCATGATGTTCATGATGCCGATACCGCCGACAAGCAGCGAGACGGAGGCTATGCTTGCCAGAAGGATCGTCAGGATCTCCGTCGTGGCTGTTGCTGTTGCCGCCAGATCAGTCTGATTGCGGATGGTGAAGTCGTCTGCATCAAACGTCTGAATCTTGTGACGCATTCTCAGGATGGCGGAAATCTGCGCCTGCGCCGTGGGGATATCTTTCACGCTGGTCGCGGAAACGAGGATGGAGCGAAGGTTTGGCCAGTGTGAAAGTCTCCTGATGACCGTCGTGTACGGCGCGAGAATAATATCATCCTGGTCCTGCCCTGCGGTATTCTGCCCTTTCTTCATCAACACGCCCACAACTTTGAACGGCACATTGCGGATCCTGATGGTCTGTTCGACCGGGCTCGATTCCGGGAACAAATTGTCAGCCACGGTCTTGCCAAGCACACAGACTTTCGCTGCGGCTTTCACATCTGCGTCCGTGAAGAATTCTCCGTACTCCACCGTCCACTGACGAATTTCCAGATAGTCGTTTCCTACGCCGGAAATTCCTGTGGACCAATTGAGATTTCCCGCGATAACCTGTCCCCCTGCGCCCGTCCCGGGAGAGACGTATTGCACAGCAGGACATTCCCGTGCAATAGCGAGAGCGTCCTCTTCGGTCAACGTCACCGCCGAACCCGCTGCCGTACGCACGCCCCCCTGCTGCTGAGCGCCCGGGAACACCATGAGAACGTTCGTGCCCAGCGCGGCGATCTGCTCCTTTACAGAATACTCAGCCCCCTGACCGATCGCGAGCATGGCAATCACAGCCCCCACACCGATGATAATGCCCAACATCGTCAGAAAGGATCTCATCTTGTTGCGCCGCAAAGCCCTGAATGCGGAAAGAATAATATTCAAAGTCTTCATGCTGCTTCGTCCTCCTCGTCAATCGCTGGCAATTCCTTCAGCACTTCTGCTGCCACCCTGGGACTGGCGTTCAGCTTGTCCGACTTGATTTTTCCATCGCGGAACACAATATGTCGCTTTGCGAACTGTGCAATATCGGGTTCGTGGGTCACGAGAATCACCGTGATGCCGTTGTTGTTCAGCTCCTGAAAAATCCCCATCACCTCCACGCTGGTCCTGCTGTCGAGGTTGCCCGTCGGCTCATCGGCAAGTATGATGCTGGGATCGTTGACCAGCGCCCGCGCGATCGCGACGCGCTGCTGTTGGCAGCCCGAAAGCTGGTTGGGGTAGTGATGAATCCTGTCTCCAAGACCGACCCTATCAATAGCCTCGATGGCTCTGGATTTCCGGAGTTTGTTCGATACCGAGCAGTAGAACAGCGGGAGCTCAACATTCTCGAGCGCCGATGTCCGGGAAAGCAGATTGAATCCCTGGAAAACGAATCCGATCTTCAGGTTTCTGATGGCAGCAAGTTCGTCGCGTGTCAGCTTGCCGACATCGATTCTTTCCAGCAGGTACGATCCCTTGGTGGGTTTGTCGAGACATCCGAGAATATTCATGAACGTCGATTTGCCGGAACCGGACGCCCCCATGATCGCTACAAACTCACCTTTGGAGATATGCACCGAGACTCCCCGCAGGGCGTGGACGTCGACCTCACCCAGCTGATACACCTTCGTGAGGTGATCAATCTGAATGAGCACGCCATCCTGTGCCGGCGATGTATCGAGATCGTGGGTCATCGTCCGAACCCGCCTCCTCCCATCGGCCGTCCTTGTCCTTGACCCTGACCTGTGAGCGGGCTTCGCGCCTGGTCGGCATTCGTGTCACCAGACGACGCGCCGAGAACGAGCTGGTCTCCGACATTCAATCTCATGGAGGTGATTTCTGTGAATCGTCCATCGTTCAGACCCGTGCGGACAAATACCTGTTCGAGTAATCCGTTCGCTTTCAGGATCCACACTCTTCCTCGTCCTGATTGATGCGAGGGATTGTAGACGCTCTTCTGATATTCGGGGAAGTTCGAGACGATTCCGAATTTCGCCGCATCGCCGGAGGCAACTGGTTTCGGTCTCGTGATCGTCGGCGGCGCTTGTTGCTGCGTTTCATTCCGCTGGGGCATTCTGCCGGCAAACAATTTTCGCATTTCCGTCCGCATGTCTTCCTGGCTCAATTTCCCGCCGTGAGCGGCTTGAATTGAATCCCTGATTGCCTGGAAACGACCAGCCATGTCACCTCCCATACCACCCGGTCCTCCTCCCTCGCGATTCTGTCCGAATTCTCCCCGACCGCCTCCTTGAGCTCCACCGGGGTTACGACCTCCGCTCGCACTGTCCCGCCCGGTTTCACCTCTCCCGCCCATTCCACCCCTCATGCCATTCGCTCCGCCTGTCCCAGTCGTATCAATAAGATCCGCCGGCGGCTGGAACCGCAACGCCATGTTCGGAACTCTGAGTACATCGCTGGCACTCGCAACGAGAATCTTCACGCTCGCCGTCATGCCCGGCATCAGTTTCAACTGGTCATTCTGCACATCAATGATGACGATGTAGTTAACGACATTCTGAATGGATTGTGGAGCCAATCTGATCTGTGAAACTGTCCCTGTGAATTTATCCTCAGGATAGGCGTCGACTGTAAACGTGGCTTCCTGTCCGATGCTGATCTTGCCGACATCAGTTTCGTCCACTGTTGTCTGTACCCACATGCGCTTGAGATCATTTGCTATGGTGAACAGCGTTGGGGAAGAGAAGCTCGCCGCGACGGTCTGGCCGACATTTACTTTCCTGTCTGTCACAACGCCGTTGATCGGAGCATAGATTGTCGCATACGCCAGGTTGATCTTCGCCCGGTCGAGAGCTGCCGTTGCCTGCTTCAATGACGCCTGGTTCGATTCGAAGGAGGTCAACGCAGCAGAGTAATTCAACTCCGATTCAAGCCCCTTCTTGTACAGATTGGTCGTCCGATCAGAGTTTCGCTTGCTATCGGCATATTGGGCTCTTGCCCGATCGAGACTTGCTTCTGCGTCCTTTACCGATTGATACAGGAACGTCGTGTCAATTCGGGCGATCACCTGGCCCGCCTTGACGACAGAATTGAAGTCGGCGTACAGCTTCGTGACGATTCCAGAGACCTGGGTGCCCACATCGACGCTGATGACCGCATTGATCGTGCCGGTCGCTGTGACGTACACCATCAGATCACCTTTTGATACCTTGTCAAGCCTGAAGTCGTATTTACGCGAATCACGCCTGGCAAACAGGAAATACGCCGAAACCGCGAGCGCGACCACAATAATTCCAATGATATAGACCGTTTTCTTCATTATTCACTCCTCACAGACGATTCTTGAGATATTCGGGCTGCCGATGGTGGCCGGAAACTCTCCGACAGACAAGAGTTAGACAGACTTCTCGGAAGAAAGTTTCGCGAAAACTTTGGTGAACGAAGACTGTTTCGCGGGAAGAATCGATCGCGGAAGCTCTGCGGGGGTAATCTCTATAAAGAGGCGGACCCGGAGATATCGGAAAACGAGAAGTGGCTGTCACCTTCGCGGTTTTGGAGCGGGGTGCAGGTCACTTTCCGGGTAATGCCCCTGTCCGCGTTTCTTACCGGTCCCGAAATAAATTTCGATCTACACCATCCGTCCCCCGTCTTGCTTTTCACGTTTTATCATCATATTTCTCAACGTCCTCATGTTTTCCACATCCTCCTTCATCTCCGGACCTTTTGGCGTCTCGAGAATTTTCGGAACTGCACGGAAACGCTCGTCGTTCATCAGAAGCCGGAAGCCGGTCTTCCCGATTGTTCCTTTTCCGATATGATCGTGCCTGTCCACGTGAGAACCCAGCTCCCGTTTCGAATCGTTCACGTGAAATGCAACGAGGCGTGCGAGCCCGATGATCGCGTCGAACTCTTCGAACGTCGTCTCGTACCCCCGCTCGGTGGATATATCGTACCCGGCGGCAAAGACGTGACAGGTATCCACGCAGACTGCCATGCGATCCGGCTGAGCGACCATGTCGATAATCTCACGCAGCTGCTCAAACCGGTAGCCGATCGCTGTTCCCTGCCCGGCTGTGGTTTCGAGTACGCTTTGTACCCCGTATCCCTTCGTCTCGTCGTGAATGATGTCCAGAGATTCGACGATCCGTTTGATCCCTTCCCCTTCACCGGCACCCACGTGAGAGCCGGGATGAAAATTGAGGTACTCGACCCCCAGAATTTCACACCGATCGAGTTCATCCTTCAGCGCAGCGCGCGACTTCTGAAGAATCTGCTTGTCGGTCGCGCACAGGTTGATCAGATAGGTATCGTGGACAACGACCGGACCGATGCTTGACTCCCGCAGCAGCTTTTTGTAGGTTGAGACATCCTCATCCGAGAGCTCTTTCCCTCGCCACTGGTTGTTGTTCTTCACAAACATCTGCATGGTCGTGCAACCGATGGAGCTTCCACGCTCCACAGCGGTGTGTACTCCGCCGGCGATGGACATATGAGCACCGAGGAGGATTGAGCGGTCGGGAGAACGGGACATTGTGTACTTGGTTTATTGGGAGAGATCGTTATTTGGTTCTGATTGAAGAAGTGAATTAGAACCTCAAAAAGCAACGCCCGACCGGAATTATTCACTGCCGTTTCGTTTGCTACAGGACTATGCAGCGAGAAAAGTTCGTCGTACTGTTTACGGTTTTTGTCGATGTCATCGGGGTGGGGATCGTCATTCCTATTTTGCCGTTCTATGTGGGTTCGTTTGGAGCCTCGCCTTTTGTCATTACTCTTCTGTTCGCTTCGTTTGCGTTCTTCGCGTTTCTGAGCAGCCCGTTTCTCGGTGCACTGTCCGACAAGATCGGGCGACGCCCCGTGCTCATTGCAAGCATCACAAGCACTGCAATCGGCTGGTTCGTGTTTGCCGGGGCAGGCAGCCTGCCTTTTCTCTTCCTTGGAAGGATCATTGACGGCGCCGCAGCCGGCAATTTCACCGTGGCACAAGGATGTCTCGTTGACCTTGCGCGTGACGAGAAAGAGCGATCCTCCAATCTGGGTCTTATCGGGGCGGCGTTTGGCACCGGTTTCATGGTGGGACCGATCCTCGGCGGGGCACTCAGCACCGTGTCACACTCTTTTCCATTCTGGTGTTCCGGCATACTCGCGGCAATCAATGCGATGCTCGCCTATTTTTTCCTTCCGGAGACTCACAAGAGGCGCGATTCCAATGCGGCGATTTCGTTTAATCCGCTCGCGCCGTTAGCTCGCGCGGCTTTCAACAAAACACTTCGACCCCTTTTCCTGAGCTGGCTCTTCTTCGCAATTGCCATGTCCGCATCACAATCGGTGTTCGCTCTCTACGTGCTGCATGCTTTCAACTTCGGTTCTTTCCAGACCGGCTTGATATTCGCAGCGACGGGCGTTTTTGCGGTGCTGAACCAGACCGTGCTTCTTCGGAGAATGTGGCTGAAGTACTTTACCGAGTCACAACTCGAACTATTGATGACCGTCATTCTGGGCGTGAGTTTCCTCCTGATGGGCTCGGACATGATTGCCTTGTTCTTTGTCGGCCTCCCGCTGTTCGCGACGGGCCAATCGGTGCAGCGAGTCGTGCTGACAAGCGAAGTCACGGGCAAAACTAATCCCCTCATGAAGGGAGAAGCTCTTGGCATCCTCACATCCATTATGGCTGCTTCTATGATCGTGGGCCCTATCGCAGGCGGAGCTCTCTTCGAGATCCACGACGGCTATCCCTTCTTCCTTGGGGCAGCTCTGATGATCTTCTCCCTCATCATCGCCCTGCAATTCAGGAGATCACCTGATTTCCATGGCCACGCTCGCGTTCTCTCCGACAAAGAGAGGCCCGGGTCGAAAATCTGATTCTGTTGATCTCACCGACAACACAAAGCCCGGGTTTTCTCAAGAAAGCCCGGGCTTTTGTATGGTGGGAGCATAACGCAAACTACTTGCCTTTGATCTTCTCCTGCAGCTCCTGTGCTTCTTTTCTGAATTGGCCGTCGTCTTCGTCCATTGTTGATAGCGTTCCGATGGCAGTGAGATGTGCCCGTGCTTTGCTGTACTCATCCTGTTCAACATACGCGCGGGCGCAGTCCAGGCGGTACATGATGAAATCTGGCCGCAAAGCGATTGCCTTCTCAAAGTTCTTGACTGCATCGTCGAGGTTCGCCCAGCCAAGGCCGAGCGGCCAGCGCACAATTTTCGGTTTTTCGCTGACCTTCATGTTTGTCCGTCCCAGGACATAGTATGCGGCCGGCTCTTTGGGGTCGAGCGCGATGGCCTTTTCACAATCGGCTTTCGTCTGCTTCACGAGATCGAGCGATTCCCACACCCCTTTGAAGAGTGCGATGCGACCATTTGCAATCGCCCGTCGTGTATATCCCATCGCTCCTTTTGCATTCGCCGCGATGGCCTTGTTGGCGAACTCGAGCGACTTCTCGTAGGTCTGAAGCTGTTTCGCCTTTTCCTGGTCTGTGGCGGCGGCGAAATGTTCGCCGATATCCACATGCGCGCGGCTGATGCGCCAGAGTGCCTCATAATTATTAGGTTCAAGCGCGAGCGCTGCCTCGTAACTCTGGAGCGCTTTTTGATTATCGAACGTTTGCTCTGAGTAGATATTTCCCTGGGCAATGAGCTGTTCGGCTTTGGATGAATCGGGCGCGGCTGCCGATGCGGTCATGACCCAGAAGACTGAAAGCAGCAGTATGCACAACAGGGTCCGTTCTCGTTGTACGGTGGTTTTCACTGTGGAGTGCCTCCCTTATGTGGGCAGATGGTGGGTAATGGTGTATGCGATGGTGTGTCGCGTCGGCCTGCGCGTGTCTCAACGGTATCTTCAGCTGCTATGAGTTCCGCGCTTCCAGTTTGTGGATCTCGTCGCGGAGTCTTGCAGCTTTTTCGTACTCTTCTTTTGTTATTGCCTCGAGAAGTTGCTGCTGCAACTGTTCGAGTTTCGAGAGCCTGATTTTGGGCTTCTCGGGTTCCGGTTCAACTGCCGCCGGTGGTGTCGTCTTTTCAGCTTCGTCGCCGTCGGGAACAAATCCGGCTTCGTCCATAACTTTGTCAGCAACATAGATCGGAACTCCGCATCGGACGGCGAGAGCAATCGCATCGCTCGGGCGCGAATCGACTTCCTGAGAGTCGAGTGTCAGCCGTGCATAGAAGGTGCCATCCTTGAGATCGCTGATGAACACGTCGCTCAAGCTGGCGCCGAGTGAATCCATGATGTTCTTCAACAGATCGTGCGTCAGAGGCCGGGGCGGTTTGATCCCTTCCATTTCCAGGGCGATCGACTGCGCTTCAAATGCTCCGATGATAATCGGCAGCCGACGCAGGCCATTCACTTCCTTAAGGATGAGAGCGTAGGCTCCGCCGCTTGACGGGCTCGTTGAAAGCCCCAATATGTCGACCTGAATCCTCTCCAAAAAGATCTCCTTCTAGCGCTCCGCCGGAGCGCTTTAAATCCAAGAGCTCACGCAAAGATATAAAGCACATTGATAGAAAAGTACCGGCGGACTTGCTTCAAAAGGTTCTGCCGGACGCTAATTCTTCCCGAGTAGTTTCTTCACTTCCGCCGTCAGGGCAGGGATGATTTCAAACGCGTCACCCACGATGCCGTAGTTGGCAGCCTGGAAGATCGGCGCGTCCTTGTCCTTGTTGATGGCTACAATATACTTTGAAGATGACATTCCCGCAAGGTGCTGGATGGCACCGGAGACGGCAACGGCAATGTACAATGAGGGCGAGACCGTCTTGCCTGTCTGACCAACCTGTTCGTCGTGCGGACGCCAGCCGGCATCCACGACTGCCCTCGATGCGCCGACTGCAGCACCAAGTGTTTCGGCAAGCTGTTCGATCATACCGAAATGTTCGGGCCCCTTGAGTCCGCGGCCTCCTGTGACAATGATATCCGCCTCCGCAACGTCGAGCCTGCCGGATGATTGTTTTGTCTCCTTGACGATACAGCCAAGATCCTGGTCCTTCAGCTCCACAGCAAACGCCTCCACGGGAGAAGCGGAGCCATTTGATTCACCTGCAACAAACACGTTCGGCCTCAGCGTGAAGACCTTCAAGGCCGACGTAATCTTCAGCCGCGTCAGTACTTTGCCGGCATAAATGGGACGCGTTGCGAGGATTTCTCCCCCCTCAATACTGAGGGCTGTGCAATCAGACGCGAGACCGGCATCAAGTTTGACCGCCACGCGTGGAGCGAGATCCTTCCCCATTGCGGTCGCGGGAAGAACTACGACATCTGCCTGCTCCGCCCTGGCTGCATCTGCGACCAACTTCGCGTAGGCACTCGATGCATAGTGCGCCAGCCGGGGATCTTCCGCAGCAATCACCTTGTGAGCGCCGTATCCTCCCAGCATAGGGGCGATAGATTGAACAGAGCCGCCGATGACGAGTGCAACCACTTCGCCGCTGAGCTGATCGGCAAGAGTTCTGGCGGTTCTGACCGCTTCGAATGCCGGTTTTTTGAATTTGTTCTCTCGCTGCTCTGCAAAGACAAGAATCTTCATGGTGTTACCAGTCAGGAGTTAATTGGTGAGTGGTGATTGGTATCTCCAAATCGAAAATCGGCAATCGACAATATTAGATCACTTTCGCTTCTTCGTGCAGCAATCGCACCAATTCCGGCACGGCGCTGACATCGGTCCCCACGATTCTTCCAGCTGCTTTCGCCGGCGGTTTTTGCATGGCGATCAGTTCTGTTTTTCCCACCATGGGAGGCGCAGGGCGTTCTTCGATTGGCTTGCTTTTCGCCGCCATGATTCCTTTGAGCGAAGGATAACGCGGTTCGTTCAGCCCCTTCTGAGCAGTAAATACTGCAGGCAGGGTTGTCTCGACGACCTCCCGACCTCCTTCGATTTCCCTCTCGGCCGTCGCCTTTCCTCCAGTCACATCGAGCTTCACGCAGACCGAGACACACGGAAGCCCGAGCATCTCGGCGACCATGACGCCTACGGCGCCGTCATCGTAATCAACTGACTGCTTTCCGAAAAAAACCGCGTCCGGAACGATTTCTTTCAGATAGCCGGCCAGCGCCTGTGCTACGCCAAACGAATCGCGCGGGCTGTCGTCCTTCAGAAGGACGGCTTTATCGACCCCCATCGCAAGTGCCTTCCGCAGCGTCTCTTTGTGCGTATCTCCCCCAAGAGAGACCACGGTGACGTCGCCGCCGTTTTTTCCCTTCAATCGAAGGCATTCTTCGATCGCAAATTCGTCATACGGGCTGATGATGAAGGTGACGCCCGCTTTGTCGATATTCTTCCCATCAGCCGCAAGGTTGATTTTCGTTGCAGTATCGGGGACATGGTTGATACAGGCTACGAGTTTCATGATTATTTCTGATTGTTGATTGATGATTGCTGAATGCGTGAATACCTGAGTTCCGGAACAGACGATGTCAATGATAGAAAGGAATTAGTTGAGCGGCAAGGCCGCCGGTTCACGGTCGCTGCCCCTGTCACATAATCTTCTTCAGAAACGCCGGGTCGACATTCCCTCCGCTGATGATTGCGCAGATCTTCTTGCCGGTTATTCCGAGCACGTCATGAAAAACAGCCGCCGGCGCGACCGCACCTGTCGGCTCGACAACAATTTTCATCTTCTCCAGGAAGAACCGCATCGTTTCAATGACCTGCGCGTCTGTCACGGTGATGACGTCATCGACATATTTCAGGATGATTTCGAAATTTCTCTTCCCGACCGCCTGTGTGCGCATACCGTCGGCGATCGTGGTTGGCGGGCTGATGCGGACGATTTCTTTCTTCCTGAACGACTGGTAGCAGTCATTTGCAGGCTCGGTCTCCACACCGATGACTTTGATATGTGGAAACAATGCTTTTGCTGCGATCGCGCTCCCTGCGATCAGGCCTCCGCCGCCGATTGGTACAAACAGATAGTCGAGCGCGTGAACGTCCTGCGCAATCTCCACGGTCGCCGTACCCTGACCGGCAATAATCTTGTCGTCGTCGAATGGGGGAACGAGGACATAGTCGCAGCGCTCTTGAATTTCCTTCGCTACGCGCTCCCGGTCGTCGGACGAATCCTCGCAGAACACCACTTCCGCGCCATAGACCTTCGTTCCTGCCACCTTGTTGGGAGGTGAGCTCTTGGGCATCACCACAACAGCTTTGGTCCCGAGCATTTTCGCCGCCAGGGCGACTCCCTGCGCATGGTTACCTGACGAATGAGCCACCACCCCGCGCGCACGCTCCTCCTTCGTCAGCGATGCAATCTTGTTGTATGCACCGCGGATCTTGAACGCGCCGATTTTCTGCAGGTTTTCAGCTTTGAAGAACACCTCATTCCCATGCTCCTGATTCAGCGTCTCCGAGCTCAGCAGCGGCGTCTTGTACACTACCGGTCGCACGACAGCGCAGGCATTCTCGATATCGGAAAAGGTTATCATGGCCTGAAAAAGGTAGAAAAATTGGGCCTGATTGACAAGGGAAATTTCTTTCTGTTCCCGCTTGCATATTTCCCGATCTTCATGTATACTTTACCTGAGTAAAGCATGAAACACATCAAGCAGCGAGATATCGACGATCTGTACGTGACGATCACACGCCTGGAGAGCCTCGAGGAGTGCCGCAGGTTTCTACGCGATCTGCTCACTGAGACGGAGATCCGCGAATTCGCCGAACGGTGGAAGGTCGCCCGCTTGCTCTCCCAGGGAGTCCCCTACACAGCCATCGAAAAGGAAACCGGACTGAGTTCCAGGACGATCGCGCGCGTACACAAGTGGTTGAAGCAGGGAAAAGGCGGCTACACGATGATGTTGAAGCGTCTTGATGGTCCAAAAAATTCCTGATGTTTTTTTTGCCCAAAGCACTTTATCAAGGTAAAGTATGATTGCGCACAACGGTCGACTGAAGATTGCCATTCAGAAGAGCGGACGGTTAACGGACGATTCTCTTGCCCTCCTTCGCGCATGCGGACTGGAGTTTGAATTTCAAAAACAAAGCCTCTACTCTCCATGCCGGAATTTTGATCTCGACGTCCTCGCGCTGCGCGATGATGATATTCCCGAGTACGTGCAGGACGCCGTCGCGGACCTCGGCATCGTCGGAGAGAATATCGTACGCGAAAAGCGCGCTCAGGTGGAGATCATCACGAAGCTCGGATATGGCCACTGCCGCCTGACGATCAGCGTCCCGCAGCGATCGGCAATCAGGACGGTCGGTCAGTTGAACCGGAAGCGCATCGCGACGACCTATCCGTCGACGCTGAAGCAATTTCTTCGCTCACAGAAACTCAAAGCAGAGGTGATCGAGCTGAGCGGCTCCGTCGAGCTCGCGCCGACACTGGATGTGGCGGATGCGATCTGCGATATCGTCTCCACGGGAACAACGTCGCGGATGAACGGCCTTCGCCCGCTGCACGTCGTGCTGCACTCGGAGGCAATTCTGATTGCCAACCGGCAAACGATGAAAAATCCCGGGAAGAAGCTGCTGGTCGAGCGGCTTATCATCCGCATTTCGGGCAGCCTCCAGGCAAAAGGAAAGCGCTACATGATGATGAACGCGCCCTTGACGGCGGTCCCACGGCTCAAGCAGATTATCCCGAGCCTGAAGAGCCCGACGGTTGTCCCGCTGGCTGAGGAAGGGATGGTGGCCCTCCACTCCGTCATCGCCGAGGATGTATTCTGGGACGTGATGGAAAAACTCAAGAAAGCAGGCGCAAGCGACATTGTTGTTGTACCAATTGAGACGATCATCCAATGAGACTCTATCACTCTGCACAACTCACCGGCGACGAGCAGAAAGCTCTTTGTATCCGTCTGTGGACCGCGGAAAGCTCCACGCGAGGCTCCGTCGAGGCACTATGCCTTGATGTGAAGAAACGCGGCGATGCGGCCCTGAGGGAATACAGCAAACGATTCGATACTGCTGAGGTCATCGATGTGAAGGTGAACCCTTCATCCATAGAAGCCGCTCAGAAGGCCGTACCTCCCTTTGTTCTCGCAGCAATCGATCAGGCTGCGCGCAACATCCGCGCGTTTCACGCTTCACAGATCAGAAAAGAAGAAGAACTCGAAACCGAAATCGGCGTCGTGTGCTGGCGTGAACAGCGCGCTCTCGAGACGGTGGGACTCTACGTCCCCGCCGGATCGGCCCCCCTCCCATCCACCGTACTGATGCTCGGCATACCGGCGCTGCTCGCCGGCTGCAAGCGTATCATTCTCTGCTCGCCGCCGAAAGCGAACGGATTACCTGATCCGGTCGTTCTTGCCGCAGCCGCGCAGATTGGACTTCATGAAGTGTATGCCATCGGAGGAGCTCAAGCCATCGCTGCCATGGCATTCGGAACGGAGTCGGTGCCGCGAGTGGACAAGATTTTCGGTCCGGGAAATCAATATGTCACCGAGGCAAAGCGGTTTGTCGCATCCGACCCCGAGGGCGCCGCTATCGATCTGCTCGCCGGCCCTTCCGAGCTGCTGATCATTGCCGACGACACTGCCCATGCACGAATCGTCGCAGCCGATTTGCTCTCGCAAGCCGAGCACGACCCTCAATCACAGGTAGTGCTCGCTGTGACCAGTGACCGCCTGGCAAAGAACGTGCTCGACGAAATCGACCGGCAACTGATGCAGCTTCCCCGCAATGCCGTCGCGGCGAAGGCTCTTGAAACGAGCTTCGTCGTGGTCGTGCAATCGTTGAAGGAAGCAGCCGCGTTTTCCAACTTGTACGCCCCTGAGCATCTGATAATCAACGTCCGGCAGCCGAACGACCTTGTGCCGCTCATCCAGAATGCGGGTTCCGTCTTCCTCGGACCATTCGCTCCTGTCACCGCCGGCGATTACGCATCAGGGACGAATCACACGCTTCCCACGGGCGGAACTGCTCGCTGGTTCAGCGGTGTGTCTCTGGAGAGCTTTCAAAAACTCATCACGTTTCAAAGCATTACACGCGATGGATTGAAGCGGCTCGCCCCCACACTGACGACACTGGCCGGAGTCGAAGGACTCGAAGCACATGCCCGCGCGGTATCGATTCGATTTGATAACTGAGCATACCTACAATGGACATTGAAGCCCTTATACGCCCCAATATCCGCAGGTTGAAGCCCTATCGGAGTGCAAGACAGGATTATACCTCTGGAGTCCTCCTCGACGCAAATGAGAACGCTTTTGGAGGCGCCGTGACGTTCGACGGTCTGGAACTGAATCGATATCCTGATCCGTCGCAACAACAGCTTCGGTCCAGGATTGCGCAGCTCCACAACGTCGAGGCCGGAAATATCTTCGTCGGTGTCGGATCGGATGAGGTCATCGACTTATTGATCCGTATCTTCTGCGAGCCGCGCACCGATTCCGTCCTCATTCTTGAACCGACGTACGGCGTTTATCGCGTCGCTGCCGACGTGAATGACGTGAAGGTGAATTCTTGTCTCCTGACCGATGATTTTCAGATCGATCTCGATGCAGTGCGGCAGAAAACCGGTGCGAGCACGAAACTGATCTTCTGTTGTTCTCCCAACAACCCAACCGGCAACCTGCTGCGACGCGAGGATATCCTTGCCCTCTGTGCGGCGACGTCTTCTATTGTTGTCGTCGATGAGGCGTATTTCGATTTCGCACAAGCGGAATCAGTGATCAGCGCTCTTGATCGCAATCCCAACCTCGTCGTGCTCAGGACGCTGTCCAAAGCATGGGGGCTGGCTGCAATCAGGCTTGGATATGCGGTAACTCATCCGCTGATCGTCTCGTACCTGATGAAATCCAAAGCTCCCTACAACATCAATATGCTGACAAGTGTTGAAGCTCTCAAAGCGTTGGAAACAACCACGCACGTTTTGAAGAGCGTCTCAGCGACGACCACAGAGCGCAACCGTCTCATCCGGGAACTTGGGCAGGTGAGTTGTGTGAAACAGGTGTTCCCATCTGACTCGAATTTCCTCCTCGTCCGCGTCAACGACGCCCCGGGTATTCACCAAAAACTTGCCCAGTGTGGTATCATTGTGCGCGATCGGAGTTCCGAGCCAAAGCTGTCGAATTGCATCAGGATCTCTGTCGGGACTCCCGAACAGAACGATTTTCTCCTTACCGCCCTGAAGGAACTGAACCCATGAAGGCAGTATTTATCGATCGCGACGGCACAATCATCGTCGAACCCCCGGACGAGCAAATCGACTCGCTGGACAAGCTCGAGCTCATCCCTCATGCCATCGAAGGGCTGCGACTCCTCTGCGACCGCGGATTTCAACTTGTCATGGTCACAAACCAGGACGGATTGGGAACCGACCGCTACCCCCTTGCAGCATTCGAGGCCCCACAGAACAAACTCCTCCGTATTCTCGCGGGGGAAGGAATTGCGTTCTCGCAGGTTTTTGTCTGCCCGCATGTTCCGGCAGACCAGTGCAACTGCCGCAAACCAAAAACGGGTCTGCTTGACCCATATTTGAAGGAACATTCTCTTGACCTTTCGCGCTCATTCGTCTTTGGAGATCGTGAGACGGATGTTCAGCTGGGAAAGAACCTCGGCTGCAAAACAATCCGGCTTTCTTCTGATGTCCAGAGCAATGCAGATTTTGTGACAACGGATTTTCTCGAAGCGTGCCACTATATGGTCCGGAGTGAGCGGACGGCGCATGTCGAAAGGACCACAGCCGAGACATCCATCTCCATCGGCGTTGCGCTTGACGGTACGGGCAAGCACACCATCGACACCGGCGTTGGTTTCTTCGACCATATGCTCGCCCAGCTCTCGAAACACTCTCTTCTTGATCTGACGGTCTCCACGAAAGGAGACCTGCGGGTCGACGAACACCACACGGTCGAAGACACAGGCCTGGCAATCGGAACTGCCATCCGGCAGGCATTAGGTGACAAACGGGGAATCGAACGGTACGGTTTTCTTCTCCCGATGGACGAATCGTCAGCACAGGTTGCTCTCGACCTCAGCGACCGGCCTTATTTTGTCTTCAACGGTACGTTTGAGCGGGAAAAGGTTGGAGAGTTTCCGACGGAACTCGTGGAGGACTTTTTCCGTGCTCTAGCAGATGGACTTCGCGCGAATCTGCACATCACCGTCCAGGGGCGGAACGACCATCACAAGATTGAAGCGATATTCAAATCCGTTGCACGAACGCTGAAGCAGGCGGTCGCCCTCGACCAGCGATCGCCATCAACACTCCCATCGACGAAGGGAATACTGTGATAGGCATCGTCGATTACGGAGCGGGTAACATCCGTTCGCTTGGCAATGCACTGGAAAGGCTCGACAAACAGTTTTTTGTCTCGCGGAACGTGCAGGAGCTTCAACGGGCAGACAAGTTGATGCTTCCGGGCGTAGGCGAGGCGCGCTCGGCCATTGAGTCATTGAACCGCGGCGGGCTGCTCGGTTGGCTCCCGACAATCCGGGTTCCGTTCCTTGGCATCTGCATCGGCATGCAGATTCTCTTCGAGCATTCAGATGAACGCGACACAGCATGCCTTGGAATCGTTCCGGGACGCGTAGCCCGATTCGATGATACCGTGATGAAAGTACCGCACATGGGCTGGAATCGCGTGCACCTCAAGACTCAGAGTCCCCTGTTTCAAGGAATCCCCGATGGCGAGTTCTTCTACTTTGTGCATTCATATGCCGCACCGCTCGTGCCCGATACGATCGGTTCGACAGAATACGGAAGAGAGTTCTCTGCTGCTGTTCAACACAATAACTTTTACGGCGTTCAGTTTCATGCGGAAAAGTCGGGAAACGCCGGGCTTCAACTGCTGAGGAATTTCTCGGAATTATGCTAATCTATCCGGCTCTAGACATTTTTGAAGGAAAGTGCGTCCGGCTTCGCCAGGGAGATTACGCGACGCAGAAAGTGTATTCGGACTCGCCTGCAGACGTGGCACGCTCGTTCGTAGAAAGCGGTCTAGACCATCTGCATATCGTCGACCTCGAGGGAGCGAAGATGGGGCGCATCGTGAACCGAAAAGCAATCGAGGCTGTGCTCCGCGTTCCGGGAATTCACGCCCACGTCGGCGGCGGTATCAGGTCGCGAAGCGACATTTCATATCTGTTCATCGCGGGTGCCACACGCGTCGTGATCGGCAGTGTCGCCGTCAAAACGCCCCATATCGTTCAGGAATGGCTCAGAGAGTTCCGCAGCGATCGATTTGTGATCGCCGTCGATGTCCGAGACGGATGTGTCGCTCATTCGGGCTGGCTCGCACAGGCGAACCTGACTCCCTCTGTCTTCATTGAGTCGATGTCCCAGTTTGGCGCTTCATATTTCCTCTGCACCGATATCGACAAAGACGGGATGTTGGAAGGAGCGAACGCAGGGCTCTACTCCACGTTGAGCACGGAATTTCCAACTCTCCACTTTATCGCTTCCGGAGGTATTTCCCGGATAAGCGACATCGAAAGCGTGGAGAAGGCCGGATGCTGGGGAGCCGTGGTCGGTAAAGCAATTTACGAAGGACACCTGAACCCGTCCGAGCTGTCCCGATTATCTAAGGCCTGACACCGCATGCTGACAAAACGTATCATCCCATGCCTCGATGTCAAGGACGGCAGAACCGTGAAGGGGACAAAATTCGTCGATTTGCGCGACGCAGGCGATCCGGTCGAGCTCGCTGCGCGCTACTCCAACGAAGGGGCCGACGAGTTGGTGTTTCTCGATATCAGCGCTTCGCAGGAAGGACGCAAGACATTTCTCTCGATCGTGGAGCGCGTCGCCAGGGCGATCCAAATCCCGTTCACTGTCGGCGGCGGGATCAGCACGGTTGATGATGTTCTTCGTGCGCTCGATGCGGGAGCAGACAAGGTATCCCTGAACACCGCCATCATCCAGCGCCCCGATTTTCTTCAGGAAGCGTCCACGGCTGTCGGCGCACAATCGATCGTGGCGGCAATTGACGCGAAACGACGGTCGAACGGATGGGGAGTCTGGATCAAGGGAGGCTCGGAAGAAACAACGCTCGACGCAATTGCGTGGGCACAGGAAGCGGTCAGGCGCGGAGCCGGTGAGCTCCTCGTAACTTCCATGGATACTGACGGTACAAAAGAAGGGTACGATCTCGAATTGCTGCGGACAATTTCGGCCTGCACAAGCGTTCCCCTGATCGCATCCGGCGGAGCGGGATCAAAAGAACATATCAGAGACGCCATCACCCTCGGCAACGCTGACGCTGTTCTCGCGGCGAGTATTTTTCACTATCAGCAGATTTCGCTGATGGAAATCAAGGAATTCCTGGACATGAATACAATACCGGTACGATTATGATCGACAAACTCAATTTCGCCAAGTTGAACGGCCTGGTCCCTGCCATCATTCAGGACACGACGACCAACCAGGTGTTGATGGTCGGATTTATGAACAGGGACGCGGTGCAGAAAACGATTCAGGAACGAAAGGTCACGTTCTGGAGCAGAACCAAGGGGCGCCTCTGGCAAAAAGGAGAAACATCAGGCAACACACTTGCCGTGTCATCGATGCAGATCGATTGCGATGGCGATGCGCTTCTCGTGCGGGCGATTCCGGCAGGACCTGTGTGTCACACCGGATCGTTCACCTGCTTTGGGGAGGAAAAGAGCTCAGAGTCCGACAACGTGCTTGAAGGTCTGGAAGAAATCATCCGGGAACGCCGGCAGCAGAAATCTGCCGAATCGTATACGGCGAGACTCTTTGCACAGGGAACCCCCAGAATCGCACAGAAGGTCGGCGAGGAAGCTGTTGAATCGGTGATCGCAGCCATGCAAAACAACAAGGACGCGCTCAAAGAGGAAGCGGCTGATCTTCTGTATCATCTTCTCGTGCTTCTTCAGGATCAGGGAATGGCGCTGGGAGATGTGACGGAAGTACTGAAGAAGAGAATGGTCAAACCGGCGATTGGGGAAACAAAGACAACTTCACCGGCGGGATAAGACTACTATGTCTCTTTGTGAAGAAACGTATGTCCCGCTTGTTGCAGTGCGTGCACAGCATTCACAAGATTCTCTTCCATGACGAAGACATAATCCGTATTGAACGTACTGACAACGAACATCGGGATGCCGGCCTCAGCCAGGGGCTGGGCAAGCGAGGAAAGCACACCAACCTCCTGTAACTTCATCTCGCCATCGACTTTGAAGCACCTCCACCCAAGTTCCTGCTGCACGTTGTTCGGCGCCATGTAGTCGGGGCAGACGATCGACAATTCTTCATCCGTCCTGACGATGAAGACCATGTCGCCCTGGCTCAGGATGGATGGGATTTCGGCGAATTGAGGAAGTTTGTTGATCGTGAAAGTTTCCCCAAGCATGTGAAGATTCAGTTTCCTCATTGCGAAGAGCCCTTCATCGGTCGGATGAGTTGTGGAAGCAGAAAGCCTGTGCTTGGAAAATGTACCACATCCCGTGCTCTCCCGCAAGTTTGTATCCCGCATTGATTGATCGACAGGACAAAATTCAGTAGTATTCATCAGACATTGCGAATCCCTTCACCCCCGTACATTGACAGTGCAATCACGATCAGCTCTTCTTGTCGGTGCCAGCGGCCTCATTGGCGGACACCTTCTGCAGCTCTTGCTTGACGACGATGCTTACAACCAGGTGACTGTTTTGGTGAGAAAGCCACTGGCTTTGCGGCATTCGAAGCTTCAGGAGTATGTGGTGAATTTCGACCAACTCGACAAGCACAAGGACTCTCTTCGCGCTCATGATGTGTTCTGCTGCCTGGGAACAACGATCAAGGTCGCGGGGTCACAGGAAGCTTTCCGGAAGGTCGATTGTACGTATGTCGTCCAGACTGCAGCCCTCACCCTGAACAACGGCGCAGAACAATTTCTGATGGTTTCTTCAGTAGGTGCAAACACGAACTCCCGCGTTTTTTACAGCCGGGTCAAGGGCGAAGTGGAGGATGCGGTGTCAAAGCTGCCCTACAAGGCAGTTCAGATTTTTCGACCATCGTTTCTGCTTGGCGACAGGAAGGAACTCCGCCGCGGCGAGAAGATGGCGATTGTTCTGATGAAGTCTCTTTCCTTCGCTCTGGCAGGCAGCTTGCGCAGGTATCGGGCTATTTATGCGCTGACGGTTGCAAAAGCGATGCTCGCTGTCGCGAAACAACAAATTGCCGGCGTCGCAATCTATGAATCCGAACGTATTCAGGTTCTGGGTCAGGTTTAAGTAATCGCTGTTCAGTACACTCATTATCCGGAGAACAAATCCACATGCACAGATCGAGACTCATGATCATCACCTTCTTTGTCGTGTTCATGACTTCCCTGCTGGCCGCACAATCATCCGTCGTGCAGCGCCACGAAGCTGACGCTCAAAGGATCATCAAAGAGGCGTTGGGATCGAACATGTCGATGGAGAACCTCACCGACCTGTGCACGAAGGTCGGACACAGAATCAGCGGATCTCCTCAGGCGGCCAAGGCCGTCGAGTGGGCGAAACAGAAAATGGAAGAGTACGGTTTCGACAATGTTCATCTCGAGCCTGTGATGGTTCCCCGTTGGGTGCGTGGACCGGTCGAAGAGGGTTACCTTTTGTTGCCCTCTGGAAAAAAGGAAAAACTCAAGATCACCATGCTGGGCGGAAGCGTCGGGACACCGGCCGAGGGTATCACGGCCGACGTGATAGAAGTGAAATCATTCGAAGAGCTTCGGAATCTTGGGGATAAGGCAAAAGGAAAGATCGTTTTCTTCAACAGACCGATGGATCGAACGCTCCTCTCGACATTCGCGGCGTACGGCGGAGCCGTCGATCAGCGCGGCGGCGGCGCTAATATGGCGGCGAAAGCCGGCGGTGTCGCGGCGTTGGTGCGTTCCATGACCACCCGCGTCGACGACTTCCCTCACACCGGTGGCATGGGCTACGCGGATTCGGTGAAGAAGGTTCCCGGCGTTGCGATCAGCACACGCGGTGCCGAAGAGTTGAGCAAGCTCCTTGCTCAAGGAACAAAGGTCCGCATCCAATTGAAACTGTCGGCCACAATGCTTCCCGATGTTGAATCAGCAAACGTCGTAGGCGAATTACGTGGTACTGAGAAGCCCGACGAAGTAATAGTCATGGGCGGACATCTTGACAGCTGGGACATTGGCCAGGGAGCTCACGACGATGGGGCCGGTTGCGTGCAATCGATCGAGGCGCTTCGTATTCTGAAGAAGCTGGGTTTGAAACCAAAGAGAACAATCCGCGCAGTCATGTTCATGAATGAAGAAAACGGGCTTCGCGGCGGCATCGGCTATGCCGCGAAGGATCGTCCCGGCGAGAAACACATTGCCGCGCTTGAATCCGACGAAGGTGGATTCATGCCCCGCGGGTTCGGAATCGCCGATACGGCTGCCTACAAGCGCATGTCGCCCTGGGCACCCCTCCTCGCTTCATTTGGCGCCGATCGCATTCAACTCGGCGGCGGTGCTGCCGATATCAGTCCCCTCGCTCAGAAGGGCGTTCCGCTCATCGCGCTTTCTGTTGACACACAACGATACTTCGACTCACATCACTCTGAAAACGACAACCTTGGTGCTGTCAACGAACGCGAGCTGGCTCTTGGGGCTGCCGCGATGGCGATTCTCACGTTCGTCCTCGCGCAAGAAGGAATGTAAGCTCGAATACACCCCGCGAAGGCACCATGCCTTCGCGGGGTCAACTTTCGTCGTGAGGCATCGTGAAGACTTCGCTTTGTGTCCTCCTCACATTTTGCTTCCTCTCCTGTGCCCCCTACGCGGGGCAGAGATCTCTTTCAGAATCCATCGATGCGCTCTTTTCCGACTTCAATCAACCGGGTGTTCCAGGAGCATCTCTCGCGGTAATCAATGATGGCAAGGTGCTCTATAGTAAGGCCTACGGTCTCGCAGACGTCGAGAACAACGTCCTGGCATCCATATCCACCAACTACCGCCTTGCATCCGTCACAAAGCAATTCACCGCCACGGCAATCCTGAAACTGATCGATCAGGAGAAGCTCTCCCTGGACAGTCGCCTGCCCGATGTTCTGCCGGGATTCCCTGGCTATGCCCGCGATGTACGGATCAGACATCTTCTTAATCATACATCAGGACTGGTGGATTATGAGGATTTTGTTCCCGATACCCAAACGGTGCAAGTACTCGACGCTGACGTGTTGAGGCTGCTCAGCAGGATTGATTCGATGTATTTCCCGGCGGGGGCGAAATTCAAGTACAGCAACTCGGGGTACGCTTTGCTTGCCCTGATCGTGGAGCAAGTCTCCGGACAGTCCTTCGCACAATTCCTCAAGCAGAACATTTCTGAACCGCTCGGAATGAGCCATACAGTGGCGTTCCAGAATGGAATCTCCACAGTCGTCAACCGGGCCTATGGTCACTCACGGACAGACAAGGGCTATGTCCGGACAGACCAGAGCAACACAAGCGCGGTGTTGGGGGATGGCGGAATTTATTCTTCGGTCGAAGATCTTTCTACATGGGATCAGAACCTCTACTTAGACAAAATAATCAGCGCTTCATTGCGCCGGCAATCGTTTACACCCGGCGTGTTGAACGACCGTACTCAGACGAAATACGGATATGGTTGGTTCATCGAACCTTACAAGAACATCACTTCAGTCTACCACACTGGTTCAACGAGAGGGTTTCGAAACGCGATCCTCCGTTTACCGGATCAGCATCTGACAGTTATCATACTGACAAACCGCAACGAAGGAGAGCCGATCGAGCTCGCGAGGAAGATCGTGGATTTGATGCTGGCGCAATAGAACCCAGCACATGCTGAGCTGTCCAAAAAGTACTATTTCCAGAAGGGCCGGTGTCAGGACTTCTCCCGCTTTTCAGGATTCCGTCACATAGCGGGATTCGGGAAAGCGGAACGTCCTGACACTTCAGTGCCCGAATTTGAGAACCTGGGCCTGTTGGCGTCAGGAGGTAACTCCTGACGCCATTGCAAACATATGTTGTCCGACCGATGACTTGATAATTCTAAACTGAGAGATTATGTCCATGAAAGCAGTCCGCCTCATAGAAGTAGGAAAACCCCTGCAGATGCAGGAAATCCCCATTCCCGCCGTTGGAGAAAGGGATGTGCTCGTGCGTGTCCGTGCCGCCGGCATCTGTCATTCCGATGCGCATTACAGATCGGGTCTTGCTCCTGTCCGTCCTCTCCCCATGACGCTGGGGCATGAAATCGCCGGAGTAATCGAGCAGGTCGGGTCGCAGGTCTCTGCCGCCAGGATCGGCAACCGTGTCTGCATTCACTACAATCTCACCTGCGGCGATTGCTATCATTGCAGCACAGGAAACGAGCAATTCTGCCCGCATTGCCTCATGCTCGGTCACTATACAAACGGCGGCTATGCGGAATACATCGTCGTGCCTGAACGCAATGCCATACCGCTTCCGGAAGAAATTCCCTTCGAGCAAGGGGCGACATTGATGTGCGCTTCTGCCACGGCCTTCCACACTCTGCGCAAATCCAGACTCAAGGCGGGAGAATCCGTCGCAGTCTTCGGGGTCGGCGGACTTGGAATGTCTGCCATTCAGCTCGCTCGGGCATTCGGCGCGTTGGATGTGTATGCTGTCGACATCAACGAGGAGAGATTGAAACTCGCCACATCCTATGGCGCCCTTCCGGTGAATGCCAGACTGGTCGATCCGGTTGCAGAAATCAGGAGACTCACTCAGGGCAGCGGGGTGAACGTCTCACTGGAGTTGATCGGACTCCCGCAAACAATGCGGCAATCAGTTCAATGTTTGGGGGTTCTCGGCAGGGCCGTTATCGCAGGCGTCAGCAACAAGCCACTCGAAATCGACCCCTATTATGAGTTGCTCGGGAACGAAGTCGAAATCATCGGCTCTAACGATCACCTGCTCTCGGAGCTTCCTCTTGTGGTAGAACTTGCGCGGCGCAAAGTACTCGACACTTCGAAGGTCATTACGCGCACGGTTTCGCTGGATGCCGGTGCCATCAATCAAACGCTTGACGCCCTCGAACAATTTGGCGGCGGCGTCCGAACTGTGATAGTCACTTGAACTCCGGTTCAACGCGCGAGAGGATCCCGCTCCGTGATGCTTCTTTCCGTCCTGACCGCAGCTCTCGCAGGCTATAGATCTTCCCAAACATCAAAGAGGTCACATGAATCGCCGTGAAACAATGAAGCTACTCGGCCTTGCACTTGGCTCGGCTGCCATTCCCCGCCTGCCGCGATTTGAATACCTCGATATGCCCTCCAATCCTTCGATTCTGAAGAGTTTTCAGAAACTCGAAGGCGAGAGCGCGGCAACATCTGCCATTCGCTTCGAACGCGGAGGACCACGGCTCTATGTCAACGGCAAAGAAGAGTATCCTCTCTTCGCAGGAAGTTCAGGCCTGATCCATACCATCAAGAGCTTCAAGGCCTCGGGCATCAAGTACTTTCACCCGTTGATCAGTATAGAGAACGGCTGGGTTGGCCCCGACAAGTACAACTGGGATTCTGTTGACCAGTATTTTGCGAAACTCCTTTCGCTCGACCCCGACGCGTTCTTTCTTCCCAGGCTTCACCTCTACGCCCCCCTCTGGTGGAAGGATACCCACCCGGACGAGCTCACTCAATACGGGCTTCCCATCGACAAGACCCAGTTCAAGATGGGCAAGACAGCGATCGACAGCGGGTTCGATTGGAATTGCGTCTTTGATGTATACGCCGCTTCGCTCGCTTCCGACGTATGGAAATCGGAGATGAGCAACGCACTGCAGGATTTCCTGCGCCACATGGAACTCTCTCCCCTGCGAAGCAGAATCATCGGCTATCATCTTTCCGGCGCAATGACGGCCGAGTGGCACCATACAGGCTCCCGCTACATGCCGGACTACAGCAATCCAATGCAGCGTCTCGCCGGACCGGTTCCTTCGCCAGAAGCGCGCATGCGCACGACCTACGGTTTGCTCCGCGATCCGGTGGCAGAAAGCGACGTCATAGAATTCTACAGGAAGTTCCACGAGAACACTTCTGAGACGGTCCTTCACTTTGCGCGGATCACAAAAAAAGAAACCCGGCGCAGGCTTATTGCGGGCGTGTTCTTCTGCTATGTCATGGAGAACGTGTGCATCCAGGAAGCAGGGTACCTGTCCCCGGAAAAGATCCTCGAGTCGAACGACATCGATTACATTGCTTCCCCATACACCTACGAGCACGGAAACGTTCCCGGCAAACAGCGGTGGGAAAGCGACATCGTGGATGACGCGGGCAACTGGATGGGCAGAGCAAGAGGAGTCGGCGGCGACGGAGGATACAGGGTGCTCCTCGAGTCCTTGCGCCGGCACAAGAAAATGTACATCGCCGAGATGGATCCGAGCACCTATCTCGAACCGGAGAAAACCACCGAGGGAGGCTCAGGTTTCGACACGGTGGATGGCACGCTGCACATTCTACGCCGCGATTTAACCCAGGTCCTTGCTCAGGGGAACGGCGGGTGGCTGTTTGAATTCGGCCACGTTCCAACCTTCAAGGCAAAGAAGGGTTGGTATGACGATGCTCCGATGATCGAGGAGATCCGGACATGGGCTGACCTCGGCCAGAAGACGCGCACGCAGTTTGACACGCGCTCCGTTGCCGAGATCGCAGCTGTGTACGACGTCAAAAGCTTCCTCGTCACCCAACACTGGAAAGCGGAAGAACCCTGGAAAGGGTTCGGCATTTCCATCACCGATTTCTTCAACCATTGGCTCGTGAATACCCAGGCAAGGACGCTGAACAGGATCGGCGCACCTATCGATTTTCTTTATCGGTTCGATTTGAAGAAGGAAGACGCGAAGCGGTATCGCTTGTTCATCATGCCGAATCTCTTTTATCTTACAAAAGAGGAAGCGTCGCAGCTCAAGAGCATTTTGAAGGACAGCAAGGCGACCGTGCTTTGGTACTACGCCCCGGGTTATCTTACTCCCTCCGGTTTGAACCCGGCACAAATGGAAGATCTGACAGGGTTCAAGTTCAGGAGATTGGATCAGCCGGGATCGATGATGATACAGGCCGATTTCATGCATGAAGGGGCGAATATCAATCAGAAGTTCGGAGTGGCGAAAGAACATTCCCCCCGCTTCGCCGTCGAGCCAGGCGATGCTTCGGTTAGCCTCCTTGGCACATGGTTTGACTCCAGCGACATTGCGTTCGCCTCGAAAATGCACGCGGGTTTCGAGTCGGTCTATGTCGGAAGCGGACCTGTTCCTGTCGAACTGTTGCGCTGGCTTGCAACAAGCGCAGGCGTACGACTCTGGAGTTCGAAGCCTGATTGTGTCCGGGCGACCCGCGACGCTGCAACCATCATAGCTTCGAGCGACGGAGAGCGGGATGTTCGTTTTCCTCAGCCGCTGGCAGCATCAGAAGGGGGGGCGACATCACGCGACCATCGGCTCGACATGAAGTTCGGAGACGTAAAGGTGTTCTTAAAACAGTTTCGAGTCTAGGGTTTCAAGTTCAGAAGTTCTACTGTCCAGTCGTCAGTTCTGCAAGCTAATCGCCAATAGCAAAAGGGTGTTGTCTTACGTGTTTGCTGTTTACTGTTTACTCTTCACTATTCACCCCTCGTTTCAACCTGTCCTTGGCTTTTCTCCAAATTTTGGATACACTCTCTCCACACACATTTCTTACAGGGAGACTTCACCATGTTCAAGCGCCTGCTTTTCACTATGTTCACGTTGATTGTCGTCTTACAGCTGGTTCTCGCCGACGAGGGAATGTATCCCATCAGCGAGCTCTATAAACTCAATCTGAAAGCCAAGGGGCTCAAGATTGACCCCAAAGCGATCTACAATCCCAACGGTATCGGCCTCATCGATGCTGTTGTGCAGCTGAGCGGATGCACCGGTTCGTTCGTCTCGAAGGACGGGCTGATCATCACGAACCATCACTGTGCCTTCGGGGCTGTGCAGGCTGCCAGCACAAAAGAGAATGATTATGTCACGTATGGTTTCCTCGCGAAAGTCCGCGAAGAGGAGATCCAGGCACGCGGGATCTCGGCCAGAATCCTGGAATCGTACAAAGATGTCTCAAAAGACGTCCTGGGCGTCTTGAGTGAGAAGATGGATCTTGCCGATCGGACAAAAGCCATCGAGAAGAAGATCAGGGAAATCGTCGCTGAGGCCGAAAAGAAGTATTCGGGTAAGCGGGCTGAAGTGTCGGAGATGTTTGCGGGCAAAACGTATGTGCTCTTTCTTTCAACGGTTCTTCGCGATGTCAGGCTCGTGTATGTTCCCCCGCGTTCCATCGGAGAATTCGGCGGTGAGAACGACAACTGGGTCTGGCCTCGGCACACGGGCGATTTTTCCTTCCTGCGTGCGTACGCCACCCCCGACGGCTCACCCGCTGAATATGCCTCAACCAATGTTCCGTACCATCCCAAGAAGTTTCTCAAAGTGAATCCGGCTGGAGTTGACGAGGGCGATTTCGCGTTTATCCTCGGCTATCCCGGGCGCACATTCAGGCATAGAACGTCCCACTACATGGCATATGAAGAGAACATCCGAATGCCGTACGTTGCGGATCTTTATGACTGGCAGATTGCCACCATGGAAGCTATCGGGAAGAATGATCGGGCGATCGCACTGAAGCATGATGCGCGCATCAAGGGGCTTGCCAACACAATGAAGAACTACCGGGGCAAACTCCTCGGGATGAATCGACTTCATCTCACGGAGAACAAACAGGGGGAAGAACAACTCCTCCAGCAATTCATCGATGCCGATAAGCAGAGAAAAGCGCAGTATGGCACAGTGCTTGAGGAAATCGGAAAAGTGTATCAGGAAATGTCCGAGCGCGGTGCCTCTGAACTCATCCTCGATAACCTCCGCTCCAACTCTCAGCTTCTGAGTTACGGGTTTGCGCTCTATGAATCAGCGATCGAAATGCAGAAGCCTGACATGGAGCGCCTTCCAGCATACACGGAACGGAACCTCGCCAACACCAAACAGGGGCTGAAATCCGGACTGAGAAACTACTACGAGCCGACAGACAGAGCGTTTCTCAAGCACATCGTCATGCAGGCACTTGCACTGCCGGAGAATCAGAGAATCGAAGCTATCGAGAAGCAATTCAGAGGGCGTACGGAACAGGAAATCGACCAGACCATCGATCAGGCGTATGCGCAAACGAAATTGACCGATGAAAGCGTTCTGCTCTCCTCATTCGGGAAACCGCTTGCTGAGCTGCAACAAATGAAGGATCCGTTCATCGGTGCGGCACAGTTGATGTACGCAACATACCAGAAGCTTCGCGAGACGCGTCAGCGGCGTGAAGGAGCGCTTTCAAAGCTCTCGGCGTTGCTCGTCGATGTGAAGCAGCAGTATCAGAAGACTAATTTCATTCCCGATGCGAACAGCACACTCCGTTTCACCTTCGGTCGGATCAAGGGATACACTCCCGCTGACGCGACACACTACAGTCCGATCACGACACTCACAGGCGTAATAGAAAAGACGACGGGCAAAGACCCGTACGCAACCCCGCAGAAGGTGCTCGATCTCTACAAGGCGAAGGATTTCGGCAAGTACAAGAACGCGAAGTTGAAAGACGTTCCCGTGGCTATTCTCTATGATATGGATACGACGGGGGGCAACTCCGGGAGCCCGGTGATGAATGCCAAAGGAGAACTGATCGGCGTGAACTTCGACCGCGCCTATGAAGCAACCATCAACGACTATGCCTGGAGCGAATCGTACAGCCGCTCGATTGCGGTGGATATCCGGTATGTGCTCTGGGTGACGGAGAAGGTGGGAGGCGCGGCGCACGTATTGAAAGAACTCGGACTCTAAAAAGGAACCTGATCAACCGATCCGTGTATCTCAGCTCCGGCTGTCTCAGGCCGCCCCATGCCTTTGGGGCGGTCGTAGGCCTTGAGAAAACGGGTTATTAGTGATATTCTATGGTGTGCAATGGCACGTGCAGCACATGTTCTCACCGATCGTTCACGCAGGAGTAACGCATGGGTTTCCTTCAGGACCTACTTGAAATCGTCCTTCATCTCGATAAGCATCTGTTTGATCTGTGCACCCAGTACGGTGCATGGGTCTATGCCATCCTATTCCTCATTGTCTTCTGTGAAACAGGCCTTGTAGTGACTCCGTTTCTGCCCGGAGATTCGCTGCTCTTCGCGGTGGGATCCCTCGCAGCCATTCAAGCACTCGATTTGACGCTTTCAATCATACTGCTGATTGTGGCTGCCATCCTTGGCGACACACTCAATTATTGGATCGGATACTACGTCGGACCGAAAGTCTTTCACCAGGAGAAGAGTCGGTTCCTGAACAGAGAATATCTTGTTCGCACCCACCAGTTCTACGAAAGACATGGCGGCAAAACGATTATCATTGCACGCTTCATCCCGATTATCCGGACCTTTGCGCCGTTCGTGGCCGGCATCGGCAGCATGACCTACAGGCGGTTCATCATGTTCAACGTCGTTGGCGGAGCCTTGTGGGTACTTCTCTTTGTGCCGGCTGGATATTTCTTTAGCAGCGTACCATTCGTGAAGAATAACTTCAGTCTCGTGATCATTGCGCTTGTGCTGATTCCGGGCATACCGACTGTCGTAGAAGTAATCAGGATGCAGTTGAAGAAAATGAAGAGCGTCCGTCCCTGACTTCCCCCAGCATTCTTGGACAGATCCTCTGTCGGACAACAAGCAGAAAGCAAGAATACAGATTTTCGAAGGAACAAAGCCATGCCGCGACAGACAATCTCCAGCGGTGCGCCGTGGGAAACCATCGTTGGGTACTCACGCGCCGTCCGCGTTGGACCTTATATTCATGTTGCCGGCACCACCGGTGTTGGCTCCGACGGAAAAGTTGTCGCCAAAGGGGACGCATACGCCCAGGCCGTGCGGGCGTTCACGATCATCGAAGCCGCCCTGCAGAAGACTGGGGCAAGCATGAAAGATGTCGTGCGTACCAGGACGTTTCTTACCAACATCAACGATTGGCAGGCTGTGGGGAAGGCCCACGGTGAATTCTTTCGCGATATCCGCCCTGCATCGACGATGCTTGCTGTGACTGCTCTCGTCGATCCGGATATGCTCGTCGAAATCGAAGTCGACGCAATTATCCCAGAATGACGCGCCTCCATATCTATTCTATGAAGCACTCGATTCGCAGTGCGGCAATTCTCATACTGTGCTGTATCTTCTCCGCCGCTTTCAGCCAACCGCAGAAGTTTCGATTCGCCTGGTTGAGCGATACACACGTTGGCAGCACCACGGGTGCCGCGGACCTCGGCAATTCGATTCGCGACATCAACGCAATGGACGACGTTGCTTTCGTCATCCTTTCAGGAGATATCACCGAAATGGGATTCGATGTTCAACTGGATCTCGCCAAAGCAATTCTCGACAGTCTGAAGAAGCCGTACTACATCATCCCGGGCAACCACGACACAAAATGGTCCCCCTCCGGATGCACAACGTTTTCCTCGCTCTGGGGAAAAGACCGGTTCGTCTTTCAGTACGGCGGCGTGCAGTTCGTCGGCATGCATGAAGGACCCATTATGAAAATGGGAGACGGGCATTTTTCTGCCGAGGACGTGCGCTGGCTCGACTCAATTCTGACGACGTTTCCTGATAACAAACCTCTCATCTTTGTCACTCATTATCCTCTCAATCCCGAAATCGACAATTGGTACACAGTCACGGAAAAACTGAAGCACAAGAACACCCAGATGGCGCTTGTCGGCCACGGGCACGGCAACCTCGCTATGAATTTCGAGGGGATTCCGGGAATTATGGGTCGCTCGAATCTTCGTGCGAACAATTCAACTGGCGGCTACACGATTGTTGAGGTTCGAAAAGATTCCGCCCTCTTCTCAGAACGCATCCCCGGTCCGGGCTTGAAGCAACCGTGGTACGCGCTCCGCCTTGGCCCACAGGATTTCTCTCATGACACTTCCTCGACCGTCCGGCCAAAATTCACTGTCAATGCATCGTATAAGGACGTCAGACCACTTTGGACTGTCAAAACAGGATTCACCATCGCTTCAACACCGGCCGTTTGGCGTGACTATGCCGTCATCGGGAACAGCAGCGGCGGTGTGTTTTGCTATTCTCTGAAGAATGGTGCGACGGAGTGGAGCTTCAAAACAGGATCGACCGTCTATTCGACCCCCGATGCTTCCGAAGGAAAAGTCGTGATTGGTTCGTCCGACGGAAATATCTACTGCCTGGAGATCAAAACCGGAACGCTGGCCTGGAAGGTGGTCACTGGCGCCCCCGTTGTCGCCGCGGCCGCCATTGACGAAGGAACTGTCTATATCGGCGGCAGTGACGGGGTTTTCCGCTCGATTGATCTTTCGTCAGGAAGGGTCAAGTGGGAATATGCCGGCGTCGGTGGTTTCGTCGAAACAAAACCGCTTCTTTATAAGGGTAACGTGGTCTTTGGCGCGTGGGATACTTTTCTTTACGCATTGAACGCAAAGGATGGCTCCCTTGCATGGAAATGGACCAACGGAAACGCCGGTATTCTTTACTCGCCTGCTGCCTGCTGGCCGGTTGCTGCCGACGGAAAGATCTTTGTCGTGGGGCCCGACCGCTTCATGACCGCAATCGATGCCGGGACCGGAAAGACTGTGTGGCGGTCCAAACGCTATCAAGTGCGTGAGTGTGTGGGCATTTCGCAGGACGGCGAGCGCGTCTACGCCCGGTGTATGACCGACACGGTGGTGGCATTCTCTTCAAGAGCGCCAACGCAAACGGCGGTCTGGGCCTCGGCGTGCGGCTACGGATACGATATCGATCCTTCCATGCCCATCGAGCACGATGGCGAAGTCATGTTTGGCACAAAGAACGGATTTGTGTACGCACTCGACGCGGCGACCGGCACGGTGGCGTGGGTCCACCGGATTGGCGTAACCATCGTACACACACCGACAATCGTGGACAGCCATCACATCCTTGTGTCCGATCTTGACGGCTCTCTCACGCTTCTGGAACACGCTCAATAATCAACGTACTCGTGACATCGCGAGGAGAAGGAGAAACACGTATGTCAGATATCCGCTATCCCGTCGGCACATTCGATCCAAAGCTGACCATCACTGACACTGATCGCCAGGCGCTTATCAACCAGATCGCGTGGGTACCGCAGAAGCTCCGCGAGGCGCTACGCGGCCTTTCAGATCAGCGGCTCGATGTGCCGTATCGCGAAGGCGGATGGACAATCCGGCAACAGGTTCATCACCTTCCCGACAGTCATATGAACGCATATATTCGTTTCAAGCTGGCCGTCACTGAGGAGAATCCGACGATCAAACCATATCATGAGCAGCTCTGGGCAGAACTCGTTGATGGCAAGCTTGCTCCCCCCGAGCTCTCGTTGGTTCTGATGGAGTCTCTTCATGCGCGGTGGGCGATGTTTCTCCGCTCGATGAAACCCGAACAGTTCGCGAGGACGCTGATCCATCCGCAAAACGGACCGATGAACCTCGATCGTGTGCTTCAGCTCTACGCGTGGCATGGAAGGCACCACGTCGCACACATCACCGCGCAACGTCAGAGAATGGGCTGGTAATGGATATCACAATTCGACAAGCCACGGTCGCTGATGCGGCCGTCGTTGCCCGCTTCAACGAGCTGATTGCTCTCGAAACCGAATCGAAGACGCTTGACGCTGAGCTGCTTCAACAAGGCGTTGAGGCACTTCTCGCCGATCCCTCAAAAGGAATTTATTTTCTTGCAGAGTCAGGGGGCACGGTGGTCGGACAAACCATGATCACTTACGAGTGGAGCGACTGGCGCAACGGAACATTCTGGTGGATCCAGAGTGTGTATGTTGCCAACGAGGCGCGTGGAGCCGGTGTCTTCAAATCGCTCTTTGACCACATCCATGCTCTCGCAGCCGGCCGCCCCGACATCTGCGGGATTCGTCTGTATGTCGAAGAGAACAATGCCCGGGCACGTCAGATTTATGAACGCCTCGGGATGAAGCATTCTCACTATAGAATGTACGAGATGGATTTCGTCCTGTGACCTTATGACTCCATGTTGCTCACCCGGCGGGGATTGTTGCGGAACCAACGCGTTCTTCAGCCGTTGGTCCCGTTATTACGCCCGGCGCTTTCGCAGCGGCGGACTGGAACCCGTGCAGAAGTACCTCCTCGACGGCATCGGAACGGCGCCTCTCGCCGGCAGCACAGTGCTTGATATCGGTTGCGGCGTCGGCTCGCTGCACCTTTCTCTCCTTCAACGCGGCGCAGCAACCTCTCTCGGTGTCGATATCTCCGAAGGGATGCTTCAGGAAGCACGGAAATTTGCAGAAATACTCGGACTGAAAGGGCGCACTGAATACGTCAATGGCGACTTTGCGGCTCTCGCGTCATCAATCACAGCATGCGACATTACCGTGCTCGACAAGGTCGTTTGCTGCTATGAGGACATTTGTTCTCTCGTGATATCTTCGACCGGAAAAACGAAGCGCGTATACGCTTTAAGCCACCCGAAGGAAAACATTCTTATGAAGGGCCTGTTCAAGGGGCACATGGCCCTCGCCCGGATCTTGGGCTGGTCGTTTCATCCTTTCTGGCACGACTGGGCGGAGCTAGAAGCTCTCGTCCTCTCACAGGGATTCTCATTAACGTACAAACGTACGACGCTCGCGTGGCAGGTACTTGTGTTCCGGCGCCTCTGACCCGGCTGCACGGAACAGCCCCGGGCATTGTTCTGACAGAAAGTATTTCCGTTATCAATTCATTCGTTCACCAGTTCCAGGAGGATTTATGATTCGTCGCTGGAGTACACTTATGTTCCTGCTCTCGTTGGCTGTTGGCTGGCTGTTCGGTCAGACGGCTCCGACGACGGGATTGCGCGACAATACGCCCACCATCCATGCGTTCACCAATGCACGCATTGTTGTCGCTCCGGGAAAAATAATTACCCGCGGTACTCTTGTTGTCCGTAACGGGACAATCGAAGCCGTCGGCGAGAAAGTCTCCCCCCCCGCCGATGCCAGAATTTGGGATCTTGACGGTCGTACTCTCTACCCGGGCTTGATTGAACTCTCTTCGGATCTTGGCATGCCGAAACCGGCGCAGGCTCAAACAGGCGGCCCATTCGCAGCTCCGGCACAGCAAACCCAGGCGGAGAAGCCAAAGGGGGCGGCACACTGGAATGCCAAAATGCACGCTGAAGTGAACGCCGACGAGGAGTTCACTCCCGATTCGAAAGCCGCTGAGAAATTGCGTTCACAGGGATTCACTCTTGCGTTGGTCGCTCCACAAACCGGCATTTTCCGGGGCACAAGCGCGCTTGTCGGTCTCGGCGATGATGTGGTGACAGGCCTCGTGGTAAAACGGCGTGTGGCGCAACACCTGAACATTGAATCTTCAGGCGGATTCGGCAGCGGATATCCCAGCTCTCTGATGGGAATTATCGCATTCGTACGCCAAACGTACTTTGATGCCGACTGGTATCGCAAAGCGCAGGATGCATACGCCAGAAACCCTGCGGGCCAGAAGCATCCGGAGGTGAACAATGCGCTTTCTGCGCTGGCCGATGCCATCCAGACCAAGATACCGACAGTCATTGAAGTCGCCAGCGATCTCAATTTCCTGCGCGCAGCGAAGCTCGGAAAGGAGTTCTCTCTCAACCTTTGGATCCTGGGCAGCGGTCAGGAATACCTCCGGATCGATGCAGTGAAGGCAACGAAGGTTCCGGTTCTTGTGCCGCTCAACTTCCCGGAAGCGCCTTCCGTGGAAACGCCCGAGGAAGCATTGAACGCCTCTCTGGAAGACATGCGCCACTATGATGCTGCTCCGGAAAACGCGGGGCGGCTCCAGAACGCAGGAGTTTCCATTGCCCTCACCGCTGCGCAATTGAAAGATGCCGGCACATTCCTCGCCCAGGCACGCAAGGCGATTGAACGCGGATTGAGCGCCGACGCTGCATTGACAGCTCTCACCACGACGCCTGCGAAGATGCTCGGTGTGGAGAAACAGTACGGTACGCTTGAGCAAGGCAAGGTCGCCAACCTCGTAATTACAGACGGCGATTTGTTTGCTGAGAGGACGAAGATTCAGGAAGTATGGATCGATGGAAAGCGATATGATGTCAAACCACCACCGCTGGCTGATGTCCGGGGAATCTGGGACTTCACCTCGGATCGCGCGAACGGAACATTGACGCTCAGGGGCGACATAGAAAAGCCGACGGGTTCACTGAACGCCCGCGCAAAAGACGTCAGATTTGCGACGGTATCTGTGAGCGGGGGACGTCTCGCTGTTACGTTTGCAGCGGACTCAATTGGTATTCCGGGTATTGTATTGATGTCGGGCACGGGAAATGACAAGGAGATGTTCGGGGTGATTGAAACTCCCGACGGGTCTTCCTTCGGCTGGCATGCAACACGTACATCCCCAGCTCGAGTCGAGCCAGATACAGCGAAGCCGAAAAAAGTCGATATGGCCACTGCATCCCTGATGTTTCCTCCAACGGAATACGGCCGGCCAAAACTCCCCGAACAGCCGGCGAATATTCTCATCAAGAATGCAACGATCTGGACGCAGGGTCCGCAAGGAAAACTCGTGAATGCGGATATGCTCGTAACAAAGGGAAAGATCGCACAAGTCGGTTTGAACATCGCAGTCCCCAAGGATGCCGTAGTGATCGATGCGACCGGCAAGCACCTGAGCCCGGGCGTCATCGATGCTCATTCCCACACGGCGATCAACGGAGGCGTCAACGAAGGTGGACAGGCGATCACACCAGAAACCCGCGTGGAAGACGTCATCAACCCGGATGACATCTGGATATATAGACAACTGGCGGGTGGCACAACGATGGCGCTGGTTGTGCACGGCTCGGCGAATCCAATCGGCGGTCAGAGCTCGATCCTGAAGTGGCGCTGGGGCGCTTCTGCCGAGGAGCTGCCACTGGCCGGGGCACCCCTCGGAGTGAAGTTCGCTCTCGGCGAGAATGTCAAGCAAAGCAGCATGACCCCGCAACGCGGCGTTGCAGCGCGCTACCCGCAGACCCGCATGGGCGTGGAAGAGCTGATACGTGACCGGTTCAATGCGGCGCTTGACTACGAACGGTCGTGGAAAGAGTGGGAGAGGAACAAATTGATGGTTCCACCCCGGAAGGACCTTGAGCTTGATTGCCTGCTGGAAATCGTCAAAGGAAAGCGTGAGATCCATGCACATGCATACCGCCAGGATGAGATGCTCATGCTCATCAGGGTTGCTGAGGAATATGGTATTCATGTCGCGTCCTTCGAGCACGGACTTGAAGGGTACAAGATCGCTGATGTTATTGCCAAACACGGAGCCGGTGTATCGACATTCAGCGACTGGTGGGCGTACAAGATCGAAGCCTGGGATGCAATTCCCGGGAACGGACCCTTGTTGCACAACCAGGGGGTTCTCGTTGCCTACAAATCGGACAACGACCAGCTCGCTTCACGTCTGAACTGGGAAGCGGCAAAAGCAGTCAAGTACGGACTGAGCGAAGAGGAGGCGTTTAAGTTTGTAACGATCAACCCGGCAAAACATCTCAAAGTTGACAAGTGGGTCGGCTCGCTGGAGGTTGGAAAGGATGCCGACTTTGTTCTCTGGAGCGGCAACCCTCTCTCGGTCTACTCGAGGTGCGAACAAACCTGGGTCGACGGAAAGAAGTACTTCGATATCCAGGAAGACAAGCAGATGCAGGAACAGATTGTGAAGGAGCGGGCAGCGCTGATCCAGAAGGTCCTGGCGACAAAGAAACCCCAGGCAGCACCAGCAGGAGGGCCGCCCGGGCGATTCCGGCGTCCGAATGAATCCGATCAACAATCAACCATCGGGGAGGGCCAGAGCCATGAAACGAACTAACATCCTCCTCCTCGCTGTCTTCGTTCTTTGCTCATCCTGTGCTGTCGCATCGGATGCGATTCCAGCTGCAAAGCAGAAGAAACCGATCGCTCTCATCGGCGGGACAATCCACACGGTGAGCGGAGCGGTGATCGAAAACGCAACGATTCTCTTTGACAAGGGGAAGATTGTTGCGCTCGGCACAAACGTGACAATCCCGGCGGACGCGGAGCGCATCAACATCGCGGGCAAGCACGTCTATCCGGGAATCATCGACTCGTACACCAGCATGGGGTTGACCGAAATTGGCTCTGTGCGGGGAACAATCGACCAGGCCGAGACGGGTCTTATCAATCCGAACGTTCGCGCTGAAGTCGCCGTGAATCCCGAGAGCGAATTGATTCCCGTCGCTCGGGCTGGCGGAATCGCGATCGTCGCGACGATGCCAAGCGGCGGACTCATCTCCGGACTCGGCGCGGCGCTCATGCTCGATGGATGGACATGGGAAGACCTCACACTGAAAGGCGGTCTGGGACTCGTTGTCAATTGGCCCTCGATGATCTACACTCCCTCACCTCGATTCCGCGTTACGAAAGAGGAGTGGCAGAAACAACGCGACGATCAACTCAAGGCTATCCGGGAGGCGTTTTCAAGTGCTCGCGCCTACATGACCGCCAAGAACGCCGAAAAACAACAAGGTGTTCCTATGCACGATAGCGATCCCCGCTGGCAGGCGATGATTCCCGTACTTCAGGGGACCATTCCGGTCTTCGTTGAGGCGAACGAAATGACGCAGATACAGTCTGCGATCACATGGGCTGAGACTGAAGGAGTGAAACTCGTGATCGTGGGGGGCAGAGACGCATGGCTTGTCCGCGGTCAGCTCAAAGCGAAAGATATTCCGGTGATCATCACGGACGTCCAGTCTGCGCCCTCCCGCATATGGCAGGGATACAACGAAGTGTTCACGCTCCCCTTGCGGTTGCAGCAAGCCGGTCTGCGGTTCTGTATTGCCGGAGACGGATCTCCTTCGAATTCACGGAATGTACCGTACCATGCCGCGAACGCTGCCGCCTATGGATTGCCGAAGGACGAGGCGCTCAAATCTGTGACGCTGTATGCCGCTCAAATCCTCGGCATTGCTGACAAGGTGGGATCTCTTGAGGCGGGCAAGGACGCGACGCTTATCGTCACCAACGGCGATCCGCTGGAGCCGCCGACCGTGACCGAACACATGTTCATTCAGGGGAAGAAAATCGACCTGGGGAACAAACACAAGCAGCTGTATGAGAAGTACAAGCAGAAATACATGCAATTGAACGACAGATAGCCCGCAACTTCAACAGATTGCCCACGACTTCAGTCGTGGGGGGGGGTAAGCGAGGGCGCCCGAGACCGTGCGCCCTCTTTTTTTTGTCATCCCCCACACAGCTCACGCGCAAGCGATACGAGGAACGCCCCTACATCAGTCACCACGCCGATCGTTTGCTGCGATCCACGGTCCGACAGTTTTGTCACGACCGCGGGGTTAATGTCAACGCACACAACCCTCACCCACGAGGGAAGCATGTTGCCGACTCCGATCGAATGCAGCATCGAGCTAAGGCAAATCACCATTTTCACGTCGGCGAGCTGCTGCGCATACGCCTCCTGCGCTTTGACGAGATCCATGATGGTATCAGGAAGCGGACCATCGTCGCGAATCGAGCCGGCAAGTACAAATGGCACCCTCTGTTTTACACATTCATACATGATCCCCGACTGCAGAACGCCGGAAGCAACAGCTCCTTGAATTGATCCGCATCGATTGACAGCATTGATGGCCCGCATGTGGTTCTTGTGCCCTTCTTCGATTGGCACACCATGCTCCAGATCCACACCGAGAGACGTGCCGTACAACGAATGTTCAACATCATGGACCGCGAGCGCATTTCCCGAAAGCAACGCGTCGACAAATCCGCCCCGAATCAGGTCCGAGAACGCGCCGACAGCGCCTGTGTGTACCACAACCGGGCCGGCGACAAACGCAATCCGCCCGCCTTCCTTCTTGCTTTGCCGGATGAGTTCAGCGATCTTGCGAACAGCAGTCTCCGTTCGACGCTCGGACGATATGTCGTTTGCCATGAACGCGAAGCCAAGCCGATCGCGCTCTTTGAACTCCGGCTGTATGCGTATCCCGTACACGCCGCACACAATCATGTCCCCTGCACGTACATCCCGCAATTTACGGCACTCAGCTTTCGCATCCCAAACGACGATGACCGCGTCCATGCGCTGGTTTGCCACGTCAAGCCAGCCACCATGCAACCGGATGAACGTCCGATGGTTCGTTGTTGAATAGAAGTCATCGGGCACAACGCGGTCTGCTTCGGCAGGCCGGAGAAATGCGTCCGCGATGTCTGTCTGCAGACACCCGAGTTCGACAAGCTCTTCGAGAGTTCTGGCCAGAACTTGCGGAGACTTCGAGGATACTCTGAGCTCAAGATGGGAAAAAGCTTCGTTGGTCTTGCCCAGCGTAAATTCCACAACTTCGAATTCAGATCCGCATGCAATCACCCGGTCGAATATTTTCGAGAGAATCTGTGAATCGACCAGATGTCCGTCTGTGTGCACAATTTCAGAATACATCGCTTCGCCTTCCTTCGTTCGTGATGTTCTCTGTTTCTGTTGGTATACCGGGCTGGGAGCGCGATAGTTCCAGCCTCGTTCTTCTCTTCTATAATCTAAGAGATTCCGCACCATTGGCAACCGTCATTGATTACGCTTCTGATTATCCATACATTTAGTCAAACTTCCGTGTGGCATCCCGGCAAGGATTCACACCTCATCCTGAAGCTGCTTCTTCTCGGACCTCCCGATGGATATGCGCCCGCCTTCATTCTTCTTCTGATTGGAATGTCCGCGTCGGTATGGGTGCTTGCCGTATTTTCACGATGGGTCGCAGGGATCGCCTGGAAAGGAAAAGCGAGAATGCAGAATGCGCGGATCGAACTGGAGTCATTGCTGGCAATGGCGTTGCCGCGCCTTCTGAACATTTCTGAAACCGAAAGCTGCGTGCGTCCTGCGCCGGGGAAATGGTCCGGGAAGGAAATTCTCGGCCATCTCATCGATTCAGCCAGCAACAATCACCAGCGCTTTGTTCGGGCGCAGCTGAGCAGCGAGATCAGGCTACTGGACTATGAACAGGAAGGCTGGGTCGCGACACAGTCGTACCAGACTGAATCGTGGGAAAACCTCGTGCGGCTTTGGAACGTATACAATCTTCACTTGCTTCACGTTGGAACCAATGTTCCGGCCGAGAAGTTAAACAATATGTGCTTTATTGGCGGCAACGTTCCGGTGACTCTTGAATTCATTTTTGTGGACTATGTCCGCCACGTGAAACACCATCTCAGGCAAATCCTCGGATAAGCGCCATGCGGACACGGCGTGGGATCTTGCCCAACTTTTGGCTACCTTATCCATGAAATCATTTTCACAGCAGGCAGGCAGTCACAACTTCGAGCATCGACGTGCGAATTGCAATCATATCTGATGTACACTCCAACCTTGAAGCGCTGACCAGCGCATTTGGGGCGATGGAATCCCGACGCGTTGATGAGGTTGTCTGCCTCGGGGACACTGTTGGCTACGGCGCGAATCCGAATGAATGTCTCGGGCTGATTCGTTCACGGTGTTCGGTTATCCTCCAGGGAAACCATGATGCTGCAGCGATTGATCTTTCAGTCGCAAATCAATTCACGCTCAACGCCCAGCTTTCCGCCATCTGGACCTTGGGCGCCCTTCTCGAAGAAAACAAGAGCTTCCTGAAGGATCTTCCGCAGATGAAGCCGCAGGGAGATCTGCTGTTTTCCCATGCGTCCCCCTTTGAGCCTGAGGAATGGCACTACGTTATCAGTGAGTTCGATACCCGGGAGGCATTCGAGGCCTTTGCTGAGAAGATCTGTTTCATCGGGCACTCGCATATCCCCGTCATTTTCTCGGGAAGGGAAAAAGTACCTGCTGTCGAGCGATCAGGACGCTTCATCGTAAACGTAGGGAGTGTGGGTCAACCCCGCGACGGGAACCCGCACCTGAGCTTCGGGATATTCGATACCGACGCATGGTCGTACGAAAACATCCGGGTCGGATATGACGTTGAGGCAGCCGCTCAAAAAATCCGCAAAGCCGGTTTGCCGCGCTCACTCGCGGAACGGTTGTATCAGGGTTTGTAGGGCGTGACGCGGAAACTGCCCGGAACGGGGCTTATCTCGTGGTAAGTAACGCGAGGAGTTGACTCTTCTTCATTGTTGACACCGCAACACACACCGCTTCATCTGTTTTCCACAACACTACATTGCAGTCCGGATGATCGGGGTCTGTATACCACCCCGATTGCGTGAGACCTCTCTTGGCCGCAAGGGGGAGCGATACCCGCGTGCCATACAGAGCATCATCGTCACTCACCTCGAATACATACACAAGCTCGCGTCCAATTTTGTAGAGAAGGTGCGCCTGCTTGACGCCGTTGCACTCTAAGGACGCCCCCCCGCACCAATCGCAGTTACTGAACCGGGGAACGTGTACGCCGAACTGCAAATTGCTCGTCCGAAAGACATCGCCGAAATGTTCGGGAGCCGATGTCACCATCGCCGATTGCATCCTGCCCGACTGTAGAAGCGCGAAGTTTCCGAATGACAAATGGATGAGGTCGTTTGACGCTGTGTGCGCCGTCATCTGGTTACGGGGATCGGCCTGCGAACTAACCGTCAGGAAAAACACAATGGCCATGATACCGCCGGCCAGCGCCGGTACAACGATGCGGAAAGGCTGCCAGCCGGACAGCAATCCTCCGACAACCAATGCCTGTTGACCAAATTCGAGCCGAAGGGAACTGAGGATAAGGGATTGAACGCTGCGGGGGGTCTCAACCTGCTTCACATTCTGTCGAACCATGTGTTTCGACAGTTGTTCCAGCGCAACCTCTCTTCGACAAGGCTTGCACTGCTCGAGATGAACCTGGAATTCCCTTGCTACACCATTGGGAAGAGATCGATCAATAGCATCACCAGCGCGCCGCTGGGCTTCTTCACAGTCCACAACACCACCTCACGGAGCAAGATAACAAGTACTCTGTTATCCTCCCTAGTCACTTTTGATTATTCCCTGCTGTTTCGCGTACTCGAACAGTACTGCCTGCAATAGCTTCCGCCCCCGATGGAGGCGCGATCGGACGGTTCCGATTGGACACTCAACGAACTCCGCAATCTCCTCGTACGTCAATCCCTCGATGTCGCAGAGGATGACGACGGTTCGAAAATCGTCCGGCAAACTCTGTAGAGCCTTCGTCACCTCATCGCCGAGCAGGTTGCCGTAGAGCTGCTCCTGGAGATCATTGGGATTCGTCGATCCGGCACGAATTGTATTGTAGAAATTCTCGATGTCCTCGTAATCAACCTTGTCCGGTTCTTTCGTTTCTTTTCGGTACCGGTTGATGTACGAATTCTTCATAATCCTGAACAACCACGCGCGGATATTCGTTCCCTTCTCGTACTTATCCCAGAAACGATACGCTTTGAGGTAGGTCTCCTGCAGCAGGTCGCGGGCGTCCGCTTCATTCCCGGTCGTACGAAGAGCGAAGTTGTACAGCACGTCCATATGAGGCAATGCTTCTGCCTCAAACTCGGTGTGCTTTTTCTTCGTGCTCCGGGAAACGACAGCCTGTACGCCAGGATTCATGGATCGCCTTGACTATTTCCCACTCGAAAAGATGAATCGGCCCATTGATCGTGGGCACTCAGTGACGGCCCGCAGTACGATCATGTAAACATTGTCAGGGGTTCAAAACCTGAATGTCTCTGGCAGGCAACATTCCCTGTACCAACGGGGGTGATGCAGTGTGAAGATACTCGCGCTTCAAGGTAGCAAAATCCGCTCCTGAGTGCAATACAACGGTGCACAGAGGAACAACAGTCAATGCCCGGCTGTCAGCGCCTCAACCTGCCTGGAGGAAAAACGCTGGTCCATCCGCATCTCTCCGCCGTTGAAAAGTGCATTATGAGCATCAATTTCACTGAATGCACCGTAGACCCGGAGATCACCAATGTCGACGACCTTCCCCACCAATTCCACTTGTCCCGTCTCCGCGTTCAGCTCCTCGTCAAGGTTGATACCAATATCGACAACGGCCGCAGGCACTTGATCGTTCGCTTTCAACCGTGCGTTTCGAAGAATGACATCGTACAGGAACTTCGTCCCGAACGGAAGCCCCTCATAGATCGCAAGGTCTGCCTGCTGAAACGTTTCGGTTGCGAGAGCATACAGGCTGATGAGCAAGCCAACATAGTTGAGTTTACGGATGAACATTTTGTCGCGATCGCCCGGCCATCCGCCCGACTCAACCAGGACCGTGCTCGTTCCCCATTGTTGAATATTGTCTCCAAACGCGCGCGGCTCAAACGTGTCGTCGTACTTCGAGACATGACCCGGGATAAACTCCTGTACTGCAGACGCAAACACCGAGGCAACTTTCTTCGCGGCCTCCCGCACAGCGTTGTCGGCTCGTGATTCATCATATGCGGGAGCGAGCAACGCAATCGTGCTGACATCCCTTGTATTCCCGACCGTGTAACGCGGATCCTGATCGTGAAGATTGAACCCGAATTGCGGACGGTGCGTCTGTTGAATCTCTTTCAGAATACGTGCCTCAGGAGTTTCCAGCGCAAGCGCGTCGCGATTCATATCAATAGATTGGGCTGTACGTCGCTGAAACCTCTCTGCTCCATCCGGGTTGAGCATCGGTATCATCAGAAGATCAAGCGAATCGAGAATCGCGCGCGTCGCTCGATGATCGGGATTCCGCCGGAAGAAGCTGAGGATGTCCAGCAATGCCATGGTGGCGGTTGATTCATCTCCATGCATTTGCGACCAGAGAAGGACTTTCACTGTTCCCCTTCCGAGCCGAAGCAGAGAGATGGTTCGCCCTTCGGCGGAGATCCCCAACGGTGTTGTCGAAAAGAAGTTCGCCGCGTTCAGCGGCTCCAGCCAGCGAAGCATGTCGGCCTGGCCAAACCTGCGGGAGGCAATTTCCGAAACACGGCAGGTCTCATACACGTCAAAAAGTTCCCGAGCCAGCGCCGAGCTTATGAGAGAGTGATCCGGTGATTGAGGGTTGTTCATAGGGGAAATCTGCAAACGTGAGTTGATCTGATGATTGCTCAGAGCGAGCGGGCTGACAGAAGAAGACCGACACGGTGCGTCATTTCACTTCTTTGTCACTGCTCTGAAGATAGGGGGAAATTTTCACAATCGCATCTCTTTCATGGGGTGGCATGGTTGAGGAAACAGCGTCTGTCACCCGGGACTTACGAAGCCATAGCCACCGGTAAGCAAAGAAAAAGGTCGGACGTGGCGTCCGACCTTTTTCTCAAGCGGCTGCACTCTATGTTTTCTCAGAAGGGACGCGAGAACCGGAAAATGAAACGAGCCGGTTCACTCCTGTCCGTACGCCAAACAAATGCCAGCCGGAAGGCACCGCTGCGCGACGCCACACCGGCCCCGACATCATGTCTGAAATCCGAGATTTTGATTCCGTCGAAGCCATTCGTCCAGAGTGCTCCGTTATCTACCGTGCGCACAAGACCTGCATCTGTGAGGACCAGCAGATTGATGCCGCGCATCAGCCAACTCGGCCAGAAACTGAGATCACCGAGAAAATCACCATTGACGATCAACTCTGCGTTCATCAGTACCATCCGGTTTCCCATCTCACCTTTGAACGGAAAACCCTGGACTGTTCCAAGCCCCCCGATCTCGAATGTCTTCTGAAGCGGGAGTGCTCCTTCGGATGACCCTACGCGAACGCGGATATTAAGATTGTCGTATCGTCCCAACGGCTGGTAGCGGCGCACATCGGCAACATACCGGTTGAACGTGTACACTCCACCAAGATTTTTGTCAGCAACCTCTGCCGTCGCCAGTATGCTCCACCCTTCAGGACCATAGATTGTGGACGTCACGGTGCTGAGTCCGGCCGAGGTGAAGATGCTTCCCATCTTTCCATCGTCGATCGCCGGATTCGGACGGAACTGCTTGCTCCCTCCGAAGAAAGACCATTCCGTCTGATTTTCCATAGACCGGTACTCATCCGCCAAATACCCTACTTTAAGTTGACCGGTGATGTACTCGCGCTGGGTGGCATATCCAAGGTTAATACCATATCCATCCCGGCGATAGTAATCACGGTAGTCTTCGTGAATCAAAAGAGCCGCAGCAGTGTTTTCCTGTACACCAATAAGCCAATCGTCTTTCGTATCCGTAAGGCTGTGCGCTTCGGCTTCAATTTCAATCAGCTGTCCGTCGTCGAAAGCGAATTGCCTGCTCAACCCCAGGTTACCGCGCCAGTGGTGGGACTTGAACCCGTATCCCGCTGAACCGTAGAGACTGTAGGAACGTTGATTGTCCCAATAGTATCGCTTCTCCGATCCCACACCGAGGAACAGACCTTCAACGCGGTTGTACCGGAAAATGAAATTATCCAGATTGGTCGTCTCGCTGACCCAGTTTGCGTTAAGTTTCGTAGAGGATCTTCTGAAGTTTTTCTCTTCTTCTCTGTAGGCTTTCTCTTTCTTGGAACTGCCCTTGTCAATATATCCCATAACAATCGCATCGTCATCTTTATTGACTTCGCCATTGATGACCTTGATGTTACCACCCACATACGCCCCGTCCCGCAGGTAGACGTCTCCGCCGATGACAAGAACGTCGCCATTGACGTGCCCATAGATGGTGAGGTCGCCCCCCTTGACGATCACATTCGTATTGAGAGTATCGCCCCTCTGGATGACCGTGTTCCCCTGGTACGTTACATTGCTGTCTTCGTTCACTTTCGTGAACATATCACCCTGCGATGGTTGTCCATGAAGCTTTTTCGATGAGTCCTTTCTCAAACCCGTTTCGTCGGAACGGCCCGAGAATTCCTTTTCAAGCTTGTCGATCACACCTTCGACGATTGATCCTATCCGTTGACCGAGACTTTCATGTTTGTCATTCTCAGCATTCTCTTTTTTTGTGGTTTGTGCCTCCGTAGCTGCCAGAATAAAGACGGCGCACATACATATCATGGAGATTCTTGAAAGGGTATTCATGGCATCACCTCGGAAAGTGTTGTGGCTTTCTCAACCTACGGTGATTTTGCCGCAAAAGTTGCGGCGGGCGAGGTGAGATGCGCCCGGCATCGGATGCACCGGAAGATCTCCTTTTTCATCAAAATTCCCAAAGAGTCTGTATTTTCGTATATTAGGAGTGGAAGCTGATTACATTTTAAGAGGCCCGTATGCGCTTAGCCATCAACATCGACCATCTTGCCACACTCCGAAATGCCCGGGGAGGGACTGAACCAAGCCTCGTGCAGGCGGTCCGGATTTGTGAGACAGCCGGCGCCCGCGGTATTGTGTGTCACCTCCGTGAGGACCGGCGGCACATCCGCGATGCCGACGTCCGGGAACTTCGAAAGACCATTACAACCAAGCTCGATCTCGAAATGGCTGCAACTGGGGATATCATCGGGGTTGCGCTCGAGGTGGTTCCTGATTTCGTCACGCTCGTCCCCGAGCGGCGGCAGGAGCTGACAACAGAGGACGGGCTCGATGTTGTCGCCGGCAAGAAACATCTTCTCGACGTCATCAGAACATTCCACGATCACAAGATCAAGGTGAGTCTTTTTGTGAATCCGATCGTGGAGCAGATCAGGGCGGCACGCGAAATTGGTACCGACATGATCGAGATTCACACGGGCGAGTATTCCGAAGCTCACACTCCCCGTGAACAGGAAGTGTGTTTGGCGCAGGTCAAAGAATCCGCGTCCCTTGCCAAATCGCTTGGTCTTGGCGTCCACGCAGGCCATGGTCTCAACTATGTCAATGTCGGTGCAATTGCCGCTATCCCGGAAATCGATGAACTCAGCATTGGTTTTGCAGTCATCGTCCGCTCGATGTTCGTTGGCCTGGAATCCGCCGTCCAGGAAATGCGCTCCCTCGTTGAGGCGAGCTAACGTTCCACAATGTCTCCCTCAGCCAACTCTCTACGAATGACCCATGAGACTGACGATCTGCGTTTTTCTTCTGCCGCTTCTCACACCCTCTGCGGCAGAACAAGATTCCTCTCCTTCCTCCTTCGGGCCGGCGGCAAGGCACACAACATCATGATACAGAACTCAAACGTTCCGCTTTACTAACTCAATCGAAGAGAAACCTTAATGCGCAAGAACACACTGCTCCTCATATGCCTTCTCGTCTTCTCACCGTTGGTCTCCCTGGCTCAAGAGGGGTTTGCTCTCTTCACGACGGACTTTCCGCCTGAAGAATTTGCCGCCCGACGCGCCGCCCTGTACGATGTCATCGGTTCTTCGGCCATCGCTGTACTCCAGGGAGCCCCGGGACCAGCCGGCTATGTTCGCTTTCGCCAATCCAACGAGTTTTACTATCTGAGCGGAATTGAGATTCCCCACTCGTACCTTCTTCTTGACGGTTCAACACGACGGGCAACTCTCTATCTTCCCCATCGCAACGAAGGCCGGGAGAGATCAGAAGGAAAAACGCTGATACCCGAAGAAGCTGTTACCGTGAAACAGCTCTCGGGAATCGATGCTGTGTACGGTATTGATCTCCTGCCTGAGCATCTCGCCCGGTACGCGAGGGGAAACACACTCCGTACACTCTTTACCCCATTCAGCCCTGCGGAGGGTTTCGCAATGAGCCGCGACCTTGCCGTCCGCTCCGTCGGAGACGCTGCGGCGGATCCGTTTGATGGCCGCGCTTCACGTGAAGGGAATTTCATTCAGTTGCTCCGCCTGCGATTTCCACAATTCGAAATAAGGGATCTCACCCCTCCATTGGACAACTTGCGGCTCATTAAAAGCCCGCGTGAGATCGCTTTAATGAAGAAGGCAACACAACTCTCCGGTCTGGCCCTGATGGAGTGTATGCGATCGACGAAACCCGGGATCATGGAATACGAACTGGATGCTGTTGCAAAGTACGTCTACTACAGAAACGGCGCGCAGGGGGAAGCGTACTTCTCGCTTATTCAGAGCGGGCCCAATGCAATGGTGGGACATTATAATGCCAACAAGAGGAAAATGCAGGATGGAGATTTTCTCCTCATGGATTTTGCACCAGACTATGGATATTACATGAGCGATTTGACGCGGACATGGCCCGTGAACGGAACGTTCAGCACACACCAACGCGAGTTGTATGAGTTTTACGTTGGATGCTACCGGTCTGTTCTGAAGGCGATTCGGCCAGGGGCGACGGCGCAAGCAATCTTGCTGGATGCCGTCCGGGAGATGGATGGCATTCTTTCGAAGACAGCCTTTTCGAAACCAGTCTATGAAGCGGCCGCCAAGCGTTTCGTTGGCACATTCCGGTCATCGTCTCAGAATCCACGGGCAATGCTGGGCCACTGGGTTGGAATGTCAACTCACGACGTCGGACAAGATTACGGCCCCCTGCGCGCAGGTATGGTGTTCACGATTGAACCCGCGTTCACAATTCCGGAAGAGTCGATTAGTATCCGTTGTGAGGACCTTATCGTCATCACAGATCGTGGTGCTGAAGTCGTCTCTGATTTTGTGCCTCTGGATATGGCGGGAATAGAAAAGCTGATGCGGGGAAACGGTATGCTTCAGCAATATCCACGCGCACATGCCGTGGATAAGTGATGTTCGAATGAGAGGCGGCGCGGAAAGAGCGCAGACAAACCTCGTTTCCAGCCCCTTTGGACGCCAGAATTCTTGCGCGAATCAGCTATGATCCATCGATTGAACCGGTGTGCACTGCATCAACAAGAATAATCTGGAGTTTTCTGATATTAGTGTCGACATTATAGAAATTCGTGCTCTGTGCTCGGCGGGCACAGAGCGGGGCTCTCCGCTCACCACGCATCCCCCGCTTTTGCGCAGAGAGAAAAGAGAGCGAATGATACCAAACACGATCACGCCAGACCCAACGTTACCACTGTGACGAACTCTATGCGACCAGCAGGATCCATCTTCGAACTTCCAACCCCAGCGCTGCTCCTCGACCAGGGTATACTCGAGCGGAATCTCACCAGAATGCAGGACCGCGCGAACTCCTTCGGCGTTTCACTGCGTCCACACATCAAGACCCATAAGTGCGTGGAGATTGCCAATCATCAATTGGAGTTGGGAGCCCGCGGCATCACCGTCTCGACGCTGTTCGAACTGGAACAGTTCGCCGCTGCCGGATTCAACGACATCACGTGGGCTCTTCCGCTGATACCGGATCACATCGAAAAAATTCTGGCGTTGTCCGACAAAACGACAGCGCGTGTCGTTATCGATAGCATGGAAATGTTCGAGAGGCTCAATGCGATCGAACGGGTCGGCAGCGAACGAATTCACGTGTGGCTCAAGGTCGATTGCGGCTACCATCGCGCCGGCGTCGATCCAAAATCCCCGAATGCCGAACAACTCATCCGGTCACTCAACGAATCAAAAAATCTCGTCTTCGATGGCATCCTGACTCACTCAGGGCACGCGTACGACTCCCGCAACCGGGCAGACATACAGGTTGTCGCCGATCAGGAACGCTCCGTGATGGTCGAGTTTGCGGAGCGCATGAGAACCAAGGGGTACAAGATTCCTGTGGTGAGTGTCGGCTCCACTCCAACCATGTCCGTGACGGAAAACTTTGAGGGCATCAACGAAATCCGACCCGGAAACTATGCTTTCTACGACAACACACAAGTCATGCTCGGCAGTTGCGGCGTCGCTGATTGCGCCCTGACGGTGCTTGCCTCGGTTGTTTCGCACCAGCCGGGGGCATCACACTTCATCATCGATGCCGGAGCGCTCGCCCTCTCAAAGGACCCCGGCCCCCTGCATATCAGCAATGATATGGATATGGGGATTCTTTATGAGGACTATGACCGCAAGCGGCTTCAGGCTCACGTGCACGTGAAGACCTTGTCACAGGAACACGGAAAAGTCCTGATTTCAGAGAGTTCAAGGCTGCAAGATCACTACAAGGTGGGAGACAAAGTCCGCATCCTGGAACATCACTCCTGCCTGACGGCCGCCAACTTCGACTACTATAATGTGGTCAAGGGGTACGAGGTGATTGACCGGTGGAAGATACTCCGCGGAAGAGTCTGATCACCGCTGTCAACGCCCGGCGTTCAGCAGATGACAAGACGCTCATCTGTGCCGTGTAGGGGCAACACGTAGTCTTCGAACACGCTTCACGCACCAACACGGATATCCCTTCTCTTCACATCCCGCATAGACTTTCTCAATCTTTCGTGTTATCTTCAAGCACTTCCTGAGAGAAACGGACCTCGCATGAGCGGCGACAACTTCAATTTCATATATATCTCGGAGATCCTTCACCTTCCGATCTTCAACGCCTCGACCGGGAAGAGGATCGGCCGGATCGATGACCTCGCCGCACGGACAAGCCACGTGTATCCGAAGATCACGGCGCTGATCGCCTCGATGCACGAAGGTGAGAAGCCGCTGTACATTCCCTGGAATCTCGTACGTTTGACAGTCTTCAAGAAGCATGTCACGGTTGAATATCCTTTCGAGAGCACCAATCAGGAATCGGTAGAAAACGAAATTCTTCTCAAGGAGACGTTCCTCGACAAGCAGATTATCTCGACGTCAGGATATAAGCTTGTGCGGGTCAATGACTTGCAGTTGCTTATAGACAATTCCTCTAAGGATAACCCGAACCTTTGGCTGGTGCACATTGATATTGGCGTCAAGGGGTTACTCCGGCGCCTGGGTTGGGTGAATTTTCTCAATCCGATTTTCCATTGGCTCATCGCACGCGACATCAACGACAAGTTTCTCACGTGGAAGAATGTTCAGCCGACCACGGCGACAAACGTCCACGGAGCCGTGATTATGAAGGCCGATTCCTCGAAGCTCTCTGCCATACACCCGGCGGACCTTGCGGACATCCTTGAAGATCTCGGCACAGACGAACGCATCTCGCTGCTCGAGTCGATCAGTCCGGCAACAGCGGCCGCTACACTTCAGGAAATGGCGATTAACCTTCGCGTCCAGATGGCGGAAGCGCTCGACACCGAAAAGCTCGCAAGCATCATCTCTGAGATGCAGATGGACGAAACCGTCGACCTTCTCGACGAGCTTGACAAGGAGAAGCGTGAAGCGGTTTTCAGTCTTCTCACGCAGGAGCGCGTCGCAGAAATCCATGACCTGACGAAGCTCTCCGCTTTCAGCGTTGGAAGCATCATGAACACAAGCTTCATCACTGCAAGAGAAACTCAGACAGTCAAAGAAGTGCTGAAGATGGTGAAGGCAGAGATCAAACAAACCGAGTTGCTCTACTACGTCTATATCATCGATGATGAGGAACGGCTGAAGGGTCTTGTCACGCTGCGCCAATTGCTTTCCACGAAGAGCACAGCCGTTATCTCAAGCATTATGCGGGGGAATATCATTTCCGTGCGCCTGGATTCCAGCGTCAAACGAATGGCCCAGTTGTTTTTCAAATACAAGTTCGAAGCGATTCCAGTCGTTGATGAAAACGACAAGCTCCAGGGCATCATTACGATGCGTGACACGCTCGACGCGGTCTTCCCGGAAGTAAAACAGGCAGCCGAGGGGTAAGATGGGTTTGCTGCAACGATTGAAAGACCGGCCGGCATTCCGCAACATGCTTATCTTCCTGAGCGTGATCGGGCCGGGCATTATCACCGGCAGCGTCGACAACGATGCCGGAGGCATTACCACATACTCGGTGGCAGGGGCGAAGTACGGCTACAAGCTGCTCTGGACTCTCCTTCCGTCGTTTATCGCGCTCCTGACGGTGCAGGAGATGAACGCGCGCATGGGAATCGTTACTGGCAAGGGTCTTGCCGATCTGATTCGCGAGAATTTCGGCGTGCGGATCACGTTCTACCTTTTCGCACTGCTCCTGTTTGCCGATATCGGCAACACCGCAACGGAATTCGCCGGCGTCGCAGGAAGCATGGCGGTCTTCAATGTCGACAAGTACATCTCTGTCCCTCTTGCTGCAATCGCCGTGTGGATCCTTGTCGTCAAGGGAAACTACAAGATATCGGAGAAGATTTTTCTCTTCTTCAGCGTCTTTCTGCTTTCCTACATTGTGTCGGCTATCCTTGCCAAGCCGGACTGGGGACAAATCGGAAGAGAGATGATTGCCCCGAAAATTCAATGGGACAATGAGTACCTCACGACGGTGCTGGGACTTATCGGCACTACCGTCGCTCCCTGGATGCAATTTTATATGCAATCGTCCGTGATCGAGAAGGGGATCAGCATCGACGACTACAAATACACGATCTGGGATGTTGTTGTCGGGTGCATCATTACGGTCGTTGTGGCTTTCTTTATCATTGTCGCATGCGCAGCCACGTTGCACGTCAACGGAGTCCAGATCAACGAAGCCAAGGATGCCGCGATGTCATTAAAGCCTTTTGCGGGGGCGCTTGCATCACAGGTGTTCGCGTTCGGACTTTTCGTCGCTTCGGTGTTCTCGGCCGCCATACTCCCCCTCGCTACGGCATTTTTCATCTGTGAGGCCTTTGGCTTCGAAGCCGGCATAGACAAGAAGTTCTCCGAGGCCCCGCAGTTCTATACTCTGTTCACTTTCACGATTCTCACGGGTGTCGGCATTATCCTGCTCCCCAACGCTCCGCTCATTGCAATCACAATCTGGACACAGGTGCTCAATGCCGTTCTGCTGCCTGTTGTCCTTATCTGTATGATGCTCATCATCAACAAGCCTGAGATCATGGGGGAATACACGAACAAACGGTACCAGAATGTTATTGGATGGACGACATCGATTATTCTCATGATACTGAGCGCCGTTCTTGTGATCTCGGGGATAAGTTGACGAACGACACTGACTCACGCAGCAGGGAAATCGTACACATCACAATTCTCAGAAACAGATCGAATGACAAACCTCTCAAAGCAAATTGTTCTCGTCACAGGTGCAAGCAGCGGCATCGGACTCGCGTGTGCTGAAGCGTTCGCCCGGACTGGCGCGCGTCTCATCATTACCGCCCGGCGCAAGGAGAGACTCGATGCCCTGGCAGAAGAACTGAAGAAAAAGCATGGCACCGAGACACTGACGATTCAGCTTGACGTGCGCAATCAGCCAGCAGTGGAAAAGGCCATTCAGACTCTTCCTTCCGGCTGGCAGGACATCGAAGTGCTTGTCAACAATGCCGGACTCAGCCGCGGCCTGGACAAGCTGTACGAGGGGAAGCTGGACGATTGGGAGGAAATGATTGATACGAATGTGAAGGGATTGCTGTATGTCAGCCGCGCCGTCATTCCCGGCATGGTAGCGCGTGGAAAGGGGACAATCATCAACCTTGGTTCAATTGCCGGACACGAAGTCTATACCGGCGGTAATGTGTACTGCGCATCGAAGCACGCCGTCGACGCGTTGACGAGGGGATTGCGACACGATCTGGTGGACACACCTCTTCGAGTCTGCACCGTCGACCCCGGGCTTGTGGAAACAGAATTCAGCATCGTCCGTTTCCGCGGAAACGAACAACGAGCAAAGACAGTCTATCAAAACCTCGCTCCGCTGACGCCCGCGGATGTGGCAGACGCCGTGCTCTATTGCGCAGCGGCGCCACCGCACGTTCAGATCGCAGAGATAATAATCCTGCCGACAAATCAGGCGTCCCCAACGCTAGTACACCGAACGCCGGCGGCGAAGTAGAGAAACAGAAAGTGATGTTCACATCCGCCGAGACGGGGTCTCGACGGAAGAAATTTTCCAGGGCAGCTCGCAAATCAATGAATGGTCGGTGACAGGAGAGGCTATGCAGGAGGCTGCAAGGGATATGATCGAAGCAGCTGAGCTCGAATCCTATTTTGAGCCGTTTCGGAGAAGTACGATCGGCTATCACCAGCCATTTCGAACTCCGTACGGTGAGAAGGAGATTATTTACGCGGATTGGACCGCGAGCGGCCGATTGTACGGGCCGATCGAAACCAAGATGCGCGACGTGTTCGGACCTTTCCTTGGCAACACCCACACGGAGACAAACGTCACCGGCACATCCATGACACAGGCATATCGCCTGGCTCATCAGATCATCAAGAACCATGTCAATGCCGGGCCTGATGACGTACTGCTCTTTTCCGGTTTTGGCATGACGGCTGCGGTTTGTAAACTCCAGAGAATGCTCGGTCTCAAAATCCCTGAACAGATCGAGCAATACGTTTCGCTTCCCCCCGAGATGAAACCCGTCGTGTTCGTTACACACATGGAGCACCACTCCAACCAAACCTCCTGGTATGAAACGCTCGCCGACGTCTGCGTCATCAAACCCACAAGCGACGGCCTCGTCGACCTCGACGACCTCGTGGCATTGCTGAAGAAGTACCGGGACCGCAAGCTGAAAATCGGCTCCTTCACCTCCTGTTCGAACGTCACGGGTATCCGGACTCCGTATTCTGCGATGGCGAAGATCATGCACGAACACGGAGGGCTTGCCTTTGTCGATTTCGCAGCATCCGCTCCTTATGTGTCTATCAACATGCATCCCGCCAATCCGGCCGAAAAACTGGATGCTATCGTTTTTTCTCCACACAAGTTTCTGGGCGGACCAGGAGGATCAGGAGTTTTGGTTTTCGACTCGAACCTCTACCATCTGCGATCACCAGACCAGCCCGGGGGAGGAACCGTTCTCTGGACAAATCCATGGGGAGAGTACAGCTACAAGCCGGAAATTGAAGAACGCGAGGATGGGGGAACTCCGGGCTTTCTCCAGGCCATTCGGGCGGCGCTCGCAATGGAGCTGAAAGACCAGATGGGGGTGGAGAACCTGCTGCATCGCGAGGAACAGCTCGTGAGGAGACTTTTCCGTGGACTGCGGGCAATTCCCGGCCTGACCATTCTGGCAGATTCGGTCGAGGAACGCCTCGGTATTATCTCCTTCTACTTCGAGAAGATACACTACAACCTGATTGTTAAGCTCCTGAACGACAGGTACGGCATTCAGGTCCGCGGCGGATGTTCGTGTGCCGGAACCTACGGCCATTATCTGCTTCACGTCGATCACAACACTTCGAACCGGATTACCGATAAGATCAACGAGGGGGATCTTTCCACGAAACCAGGATGGGTGCGACTTTCCGTTCACCCAACGACAACGGACGAAGAAATTGCTTACATCCTCGATGCACTGCGGGATACCGGGCGAAATGCCAGCACCTGGGCACAAGAATACACTTACGATCCACACACGAACGAGTATCAGCACAAATCAGGCGAGACTCTGCAAAGCACCGTTCAACAGTGGTTTAAGCTCTAGCAGCAGTCGCAGCTATCCGAACCCCACTAGTAAATTCCAGTCCTAGCTGAGTTCGGCGCATCCCTCCGCTTCTATCTCCTACACAAGCATCGCACGCACTTCACGCTGCGCACCTTGGCCACTTTTTGCTTACCAGGAGGGAAGTGAGAAGTGCCGTGGCTTCGTCTTTGCAGAGCGTCCGTGGCTGCTACTCCATGGATGGTTCGGGTAGCCGGTTTTGTCCCTTTCGGTTATCTGATTTTGTAACTGTATCACGCTTTCGCGGGTCCCAATGCCCTTGCCGGGTTGGTTTCCTCTCAGCCTTCGTACTGTGTACGTAATTCGTGGAGCTTCAGCATAAATTCTCCCATGTCTGGAAACCGAATGGCACCGGTGGTACATAGTGTTTCGCATCCGGAGCAGCCGACAACGCAATTGTAGGGCGTCACTACGCGCGCGTGTTCGTCGTCCAATGCATAGACACTATGGGCGCAGAACTCGAGGCAAACGCCACAGTTTGTGCACAGGCTCTCATCGATCGTGGGAAACCACGGGATTTCTTCCCGCGGGATATTCATATGCTGTTCTGCAGCATTACTGTACTCCTGTAAGTATCCGAGGCCAATAGACTCAGCGTTTCTGAGACTGAGCATCCTCCTGCCTTGCTACATAGCTCTTGTATTCGCGCAAGAGTGCTTTTGTGTACTCATTCTCGCTCGATGGAGAGACATAGTTGCCGAAATCCCTGATCAGGCGCAGCAAATCCTGCTTGATTTCCTCTTCTCCGGTGACGCCTGAGGTGCAGACGTTTCGAAGCGCTTGATCCAAACCCAGCAGACCAGCTTCAAAATCTGCCACCTTTATGATTCTTGTAATCGGTTTTACACAGCATGATCCTGGCATAAAAAACCTCCGTTCCTCTTCTGGTCTCAGAATGCGGTGTAGAGATAGTACACACCGGCCAGGACCACGAGCGCACCCGCGCCGCGCTTAAGGTACGTCGTGCCTCGTGACTGTTCTGTCCAGTTGAGATATTTCTGGACTGTTCCCGTTGCACCTCCTGCTGCTGCAATGACAGCGCAGTGCCCTGCGCCAAAGGCCGCAATCAATGAGAAAGCTCGCAACGGATCGATCGACCCAACGCTGAACACAACGCCGAGCACCGGCGCCATATAGGCAAACGTGCACGGACCGAGCCCGATGCCGAAGATGAGGCCCAGGAGCAGCGCGCCTTTCCATCCTCGGGCAAACGACGTTCGCGGGAGGATCCCACCCCACGAGAGACTGATGATGTCCATAAGATAGAGACCAACAACAAAAAACACTCCTGCCACGATGATATTGCCCCACACGCCGACATCGCCCATCATCCGGCCGGCTGAAGCTGTGATCGCCCCGATCAATCCAATCGTGATGAGAATACCGAGGGCAAACACGAGAGAGAGTGAGTACGAGCGCTTCATCCCTTGCTGTCCCTGACTGCTGATATATCCGATGACAAGGGGGATACTGGACAGGTGACACGGACTGAGCAGAATGCTGGCAACGCCCCAACCCATCGCGGCGACGAGTGCAATGCCGAACTGCTCATTCAAGGCGGTTGTCAACCATGTAAAAAGGCTGTCGAGCATAGGTCAACTCCCCGATAGGATTTTCAGCCCTTGCTTCTGAAGTAGCTTGTCAATCTCTGCTTCCGGATAAAATCCCTCGTGCCGAAAGA